>DPVV01000370.1 GCA_003526525.1 Lachnoclostridium phytofermentans
TAGGTGATCAAGAAACCTTTAAAAACAGTACAATAAACCTCTGGAATCCAACTACAATTTCCATAAATCACTTAGATACAGATATAACTCTGATTACAAATGAGCTGAGTAATGTGTATGAACAGAACTTAAAACTTAGTAATTATCTTTCTAAGTCTCACCAAAACAAGATTCACTTTGAGTCCCTTCAAAGCAAACAGTTTATGTTTCATGCAATGAGCAATCTATCTGAAATTATTACCGATACATTAGAGGAGGTGGCTCCATGGCAATAATGCAGTTACACTTACCAAGTAAAGTATTAGGAATGACAGTGGAAGTATTTGCGATTGTACCAGAACAATTTAATGATAAGAATAATAACTTACCAAGAATTCTATGGCTCTACCATGGTAGCAGTGGTGATCAGATGGCATGGGCACTGGAAACGAACTTAGTGGAACTAGCAAAGAAAGAGCATCTCGCAGTTTTTTGTCCTCATGTCTATAATTCCTGCTTTATTGATATGGCGGAGGGAGAACGTTATGGAACATTTGTCGGAAAGGAACTCCCGGAAATTATTCATTCTATATTTCCTTTACTTCCAACTGACCGTTCGATGAATATAGTCTCAGGTTTTTCAAATGGAGGATATGGGTGTTTCCAAGCTGGTTTAACCTATCCAGAAACCTTTGGATACATTGCTGCCTTCGGTGCTGGTGATAAGGCAGATGCGGACTTTTCCTACCGTCCATTACAAAAAAAGATATTATTTGGTGACGGAGACCTCCAAAAAACAAAGTATAGTATTAAATACCTGGCACAAAGCTTGATTGAAAACAAACAAGTCTTACCTAAAATTTTTCACTCCTGCGGGGAATCTGATCCATGGAGATGTGATAATGAGAAGATGCGAGACTTATTAATGTCTTACGATAACAATCCTTTTGATTATCAATTCCATCTGTTTGAAAATATGGGACATAGCTATGCTTGCGCAGAACTTGGGCTTACTATGTTTTTTGAAAAATATTTGCAGAAGCAAGAAAAGTAATATAAGAATTAAAAAACTACAAGGTTACACTGAAAGTAAAGTGTAACCTTGCTAGCTTTTAGAGTTATCATTTTAGAAAAATTATTAAATCCTTAAGCAGATACTTGATAGGATTTCGGATAAGATCTCTACAATCAAGTAACCATGTGGATTCTTCAAGAAAATCCATCCTTAGTAGCTTGTATAGAATCAATAAGCACTAAAATATTAATTATTGAACTTTGACTCCATTATAGTAAACCTTTAACACTTCATTGGATATCGTACCAAAATCCGTCCAATCCTTCTTAGCAAATCGTAAATCAACTACCAGCTTTCCGGTTCCTTCTGACAGCATCGTACTCTTACTGATACTAATCACAAGTTTTTGATTCGTCAACTGCCCAGAAACATAACCATTTAACGGTGTATACCATGGTTCAATAGTTAATTGCAACGCTGCATTATCTACCCAAATATTATGCTCTTGATTGATGATTCCATCAGCCGTAAACTCAATGGATACCTTTGATAAATCAATCGTACCACCAAGTGCATTTATGGTGTATTGCTGGCTTATCGTGTTCCCATTGTTTTTCGTAGTTACTGCTACCACCGGTTTTGCTCCCTCCACTGGTACTGTAGTAGGAGTTGGTGTTGGTGTTATTGTTGGCTTTGGCGTTACGGTTGGTGTTACGGTAGGAGTTATCGTTGGTTTTGGTGTTACGGTTGGTGTTACGGTAGGAGTTATCGTTGGTTTTGGCGTTACGGTTGGTGTTATTATAGGAGTTATCGTTGGCTTTGGCGTTACGGTTGGTGTTGTCGATGGCGTTGGAGTAATCCCATTAATGATAGAATAATATGCTGGCTTTGCTTGATAATTTCCATCAAATAATAATGGATATCCACCTAACCAACTAGTCTTATCCGTAACACCCCAGAAGATAACTCCAGTAATATTCATACCCTCTTTCTTTAAACTAATGACCTTATTTATCAGAAGTTTATATCTGTCTGCCTGAGCAGCTAATGCAGATGTACTATTGTCTGGCTGCTTTATATCTAACTCCGTTAGTTGTAATTCTAATCCTAAGGTATTATATTTACGAACAGCGGTCTCAAACATACTAATACTTGGATAATCCATAACCCAATGAGACTGCATTCCCATACCATCTACTAAGCCCTTATCCTTTAATCCTTTCAGGATATTAAAGATGAAGGTACTCTTTCTATCCTCATACTCGTTATAATCATTATAAAACAGTTTACAACCAGTTGGAGCATATTTTCTAGCATATTCAAATGCTTTTTGTATATATTCCTCACCTATGGTTTGCATCCATGGAGAATTACCAGATGTTACGTTATTTGATCCTGGATTTCTCATACCTGTAGAAGTATTTGGATCTACCGCTTCATTCACCACATCCCAAGCATAGAACTTAACTGTTGGATAGGTTGATGAGATCAGTTGCATCACATTTTTGATGTAATTTTCTAGTCTTTGAAGCATCACTTCTTTGGAAACCCAAGCAGCATTTGAATCCGTAGAATAATTTACCTTAAAGAACCAATCTGGTGTTTGGCTATGCCATACTAAGGTATGTCCACGAACTGGAATATTATTATCTCTTGCATATTCAAGTAAGGTCTTTGCAGCTCTAAGATTTACCTGAGGATTCACCTGATTACCACCATTTGCTTCCATATAGGCTATGGTTGCAGCGTAATCTAATACGGAGTCTGGCTTTAACTCATTACCAGGAGTTAACCTATTATAATGTTTCGTTACCAATTCTTTTGCTGGAGCTGGTGCAATTTCACTTGAAGTTGCCGCTCCACCAACAAAAAAGTAACTTGAAAATACATCCTTTAAACTAGGAATATCTTTTTGAATTTGTGGTAGAGTTGCTGGCGTTGCAGTAAAATCATCAATGTAAAATTCTAAGAAATCTTGATTTGTTGGTGAACTCGTATATGCTGTTTCAACATAGACCTTCGCATTCGCAGCATCGGTTGGAACTGTATACTCACCTTGAATTAAAGTCCATTGATCTTTATTTACTGTCGAAGTCTTAATTGTTTTGTACTGATCATTTACCCCATCATTGTACTGAAACTGCAAACTAAACTTTTGTGTACTGGAATAAGAGCTCCCTTTGTATTTTAAATAAATTCCAAATACATAGGTTTCACCTAACGTAAGTTCCTTTGTCACATCACAGGTAGCACCATGCCATGTCTTTGTGCGATTACTGATTTTTAAGCTATGTAATCCTGAATATGCCTCTTCTGTACTTTGTGTTACGACCTCTTCCTTGTCACCTCTTGGTCCCCATCCATAGGTGCTTGCTTCAAAGTCGTGATAAATTAGGTTACCATATACTACCGCTTCTTTCGTAGTTTCCGCCTCAACCTTTTGTATGTTATTAACGTTCATTGGAATGACAATGGCAACAGCCATTGCGAGTGCAACTAGTTTCTTGAAAAACATAAACACACCTCCTGATTGTTAATGAACAGTGACTTAATACCCCTTATTAAGCCTTAGCTTGTCCTTTTGGTAACACCATTATTTTACTACACGTTGAAAGATTTTTAAAGTATTATTTACAATTTATTACTATTTTTAATAATATAGCTAAAGATGTCAAACTGTAGTATATAAAAAACAATAAAGAGTAACAATTTAATCTATTTTTATAGAGTAATCCTGCTTTGCTATTTACTTGATCCAAAATGCAATAGAATGTAGCTATCCATGAATTGTAACACAAAAAGCCAAAGAGCGAGGTACTAGCATACCTCGTTCTTTGGCTTTCTATAAAATATCATAAAATTTATCTATATATTTTCACATTATCAATCCAAAATGTTGCAAGAGAAGCCTTTTCACCTTGAATAATGAAGGAATCAATGGTATTTGCAGTAATTGCTGGATCTGTATTAGGTACCACTGGCTTTTTGTTCAAAGCGTCAGTTACCAGTTCAACCCCATTAATAAAGATGGATGTAGTCCCCTCTTCTCCTGGAGTCATCACTAATTTTATCGTATACCAAGTATTCAATTCATACGATATTCCTGGGATATCAATATACTTACCGCTGTTATCCTCCTGCTCATAACAGAATTTTCTCCCCGTTACTACAGACACACCATCCACTACCTCTACATTTGCTTTTGTCTTAAGTCGGAACATTTCACGAGCTTTTGATGATGGGCTACCAATATCTGTAGATCCAACCCCAATGGAAACTACGGATGCTTTTTCTGTACCTTCGACATAAATTCTATCATCTTCCATAAGCAAATCAAACTCAATTGTTGTTGTACCTGTTGCTTTGTCGAAGATTAATAACGCTTTCGGCTGGAGAGAATCAGAATCATCTGTAAACTTTAGTGCTTTATTATTTTCTCTATCGTCTACTATTCCAATCGCAGCACCACTTGCTGAGGTTATTTTCCATGAAGGACGAATGGATGGATTTGTCTCACTAGAGGCAACTGGTAGTTCTCCTAGTGTGATATTATTAAAGTCTTCACCATAGATTAAATTCTGACTTGGTTCTTCCGGATTCTCTCCTGTTTCACCGTCTGCATAATCACCAGTCCAGATTTTCATATCATCAATAAAGTATTCTGTTAAATCCGTCGTCCCTGTTTGCAAAATAAACTTATCAATAGTTGCAAATTTATTCTTATTTACTGCCTTATCGATTACTTTTACTCCATCAATATAGATATCTGTTGTATTCGCACGTTCACTGCCATTATCAGGTGTAGTAACCATAGTAACGGTATACCATTCATTTCGCTCATAGTTTTTACCAGTATCTAAGAAATTTGTACCTTCCGGATTGCTATATACAAATCTAGCATTTGTTACGGTGTTGTTTGATACAGAACCACTTGTCTTAAATCGAAATGCTTCATTTACCTGCGATGTAATCAATCCAGTACCAAACCCAATCGTAACAGCAGAAAATTTGTCTGTACCCTCTTTTAAATCTCTTGTTACTTTAATCTTAAACTGCATAGAAACTGTTGATGCCTGTGGTTCAAATCCAAAAAATGCCTTAGGCTGACCTGCACCATTATCATCAAACATACGTAATGCACCGTCTACTACTTTATTTTCAGTAAACTGATTATTGGAAGTTGCAGTCTCCCACTTTGATAAATCTAACGCCGTACTAAATGTATCACTAAATATAATTGTTCCCGGTGAGACATTGTTTACAACAGCAACATTACAATCCACATAAGCTTTTGGATTATCTAAGCTTTTAACACGTACCACAGCAGCACCAGCTTTTAACGCTGTTACTACACCTGTTTGTGATACCGTAATACAATCAAAACCGCTAATTACTTCAAAGCTCACCCCTTGTTCTGCTGCATTCGCTGGAGTAATTTGTGGAATAAGATCCTTAGCCTGACCTATAAAAAGTGTGATGTTATCTTCTGCTAGAGTTAATGACTCTACACGTACAATCGTATTATTATCTACCACGGTGATGATACATTCATCATAAATCTCTGGATAGGATGCACTAGCAACTCGTATGGTTGCTGTTCCTGCTTTCACTGCTGTGATGAGTCCGTCTTTACTTACGGAGACATATTCACTACCGTTAGTAATAGAATAAGTCAAACCTTCCCGTGCACCGTCTGGAGCTATTGTAGCAATCAGTCTAATTGAGTCACCAGTCGCCATAATAGATGGTGTAATACCAAGTGTGACAGATTCTGGTGCTGCTGCATTTTCAGACTCCGGTGCTTTAACGCCAGAATAAATTTTTATATCATCAATAGAAAAACTTATTAAGTCCTTTGTTCCGGAATAGAAGTTAACTTGGTTTATATAGGCACTGTTAAAATTATTTGATAACTGACTACCAACTTTTAGACCATCAATATAGACATCCGACATATTTCCTTTTGCCGTTCCATTATCAGGTGTTGTTATAATGGTTACTTCTTTCCATTCACCAAGTTCAAACTTTGTTGCATCCGTATTCATGGTTGCTTGTTGATAACCATGAGACAATAACCACATATGATTCATTAGTGTACCAGCATTATAAGTAGAACCATTTCTAAGACGGAACATTTCGTTACCAGACGTTAACCAGGTATCACTTCCACCTACACACAGATATAGATAGGATGGTGTATTCTTGGTATCCTTAATTTCTGTTTCGTCTACGCGAACTTTAAAACTTACCGTTACACTATTTAGTTCTTCTGGAAATTAAATACCTGCTTTGGCACTACCAGATTCATCTTTATCAAAAAATTTCAAGACATAGTTACCATCTTCATTAACTACACTTACATTCGTAGCACCACTTGGAAGTAAACCAATTTCATCCGCACTTGTAATGTCATAAGGAGCATCTGTACCAAAATTTTGTTCATATACAGCTTTTACTTCCTGCGTAATTTCTTTTACAATTTCTATACTACACTCTGTATAAACAGTAGTATTTTCTACACTTGTTGCACGAACTTTTGCTGTACCTTCCGCAATTGCTGTAATAACACCCTGATTATTTACTGCTAAATTCTCGTTACCTTCTACTACACTCCAGGTAACTGCTTTATTTACAGTATCTATCGGGGTACATTGAGTTTCTAACTTCATTGTCTCACCGATACCCATGGTTACATTGTCCTGAAGCATGACCAAAGACTCAATTGGAACAGGCTTTACAAAGTTATCATCATGAAATGTTTCAATTTTATATACTTTTACCGTAGCACCTTCGCCCTCATAGTCCTTCACACTATCTTGTACGTAGTTACCCACTTTAAAGTACCCTAATTGACTTTCCCAAGAAGAATCATTCCCTAAAAAATCATACGCATAGGTTTCACTCCTACCATTACTTGAGATTGTAACATAAGCAACACCTTCTACAATCTTAATTTCGGTATCAAATCGCTGATTTAAATCAACATCAGAAAAATAGAATTTCTTATCTGCTGCACTGTTATATGCTGCTGTCTTAATATATACACCTACACTTTTTGTTAAATATTCATACTGAACTTTAATTAGTACTGGCCCATTTTCTCCATTTGGCCATATACCATGAATCTGTGAAACGATTGTTTTTCCATTGGATGGCACCTCTGTTACCATCTCACTAGTTCTTAGAATATGAGTACCTTTCCAGTACCAGTTAACAGATGCTGTTTTACCATCAATTAATTCCCGAAGTTCTGAACGTGAATAAGTTGTATTGGCTGTTTTGAATCCATCGACAGGTGAACTCATAACAATACCACCATCGTTCTGATCCACATAAAAATTTGGTCCTTCATAACCATTAACTAATCGATCTGCTGTAATTTCTTCCACTCCAGTCATCGTTTCATTCGGTGTTGGGAGTTGTAACTTCCAAGTTGAGAAATCAGCGATATCACATGGTAATAATTTTGTTGGCTCTGGCGTTTGAGTTGGAACTGCCGTTGGTTGAGGTACCTGTGTCGGTTGTAGTGTTGGATATGGTGTCTGTGTTGGTTGTGGTACCTGCGTTGGCTCCAATGTTGGTTGTGGCCTCTGTGTCGGTTGTGGTACCTGCGTTGGTTTCAGTGTTGGTTGTAATGTTGGTTGCGGTACCTGAGTTGGTTGCAATGTTGGTTGTGGTTTTTTTGTTGAGTTTGGTTTCTTTGTTGGTTTTGGTACAACCGTTGGTTTAGGATTTGCTTCTACTTTTTCTCCATTTACGATATAAGTTACCTGCTTTTTCTCGATGGTAACCGAACCATCTTTTGTTTTCACAACAAGATTTTTTGCAGAATTATTCTTTACTGTTAAACTATCAACATCTTTCGCAGTTGTTATATTTGCTATTGTGGCACTTTTATCAATGACCATATGTAAATTCTTTGCTTCAATTACAAAGGAATTTTTCTTACCCAACTCTTTCCATCCATTTTCATTTAAATCTTTAATGTTAATCTGCTGAAAGGTTGCTTTATTCGATACCGATGCATTTGGAGCATTCACAATAAGAATTATGTTGTTATATTTCTTATTTGAAATATTAAATCGAATTGCTTTCTTAGATTCAATTTTTATAGTTCCATACAAATTAGAACTTAGGGCTTCATCCAGTTCGGACTGGTTTTTTACAATCTTTGTTGCTAACCCTGGTATCAATAATTCCTGTCCTACTTTAATGTAATTTACATCTTGAATATTATTTAATTTTGCAAACTGTGTAACTGATGTATTATACTGTTTTGCAATTTTACCTAACGTATCACCTCTTTTTACCGTATAGGTAATTTCTTTCTTAGTATCCGCATATGCCTGACTCATTGGTATACTTGAAATCGACAATGCCATGACTAATGTTAGAATGAAAATTTTTCTTACCGCATCATTCACTCTTTTTGCGCTCCGAATATTTTTCATAAAATCCTCCTTACTTATAGTTGATGAACTTACTATGTCATATAAGTTTTTTTATGTAAATCATTAATAATCCATACCATATACTATATCCTTTTTTTGTGCATATTAAATTTTCACCATATATACTTTTTTCTATTTATAGTTATTTTTGTTACCTTTTTATTAATTATTTTGAGATTTTTTATGCTTTTTCACTAAAATTACATTGTTGTATTTCACGCTTATAACTTCAACTAAAATCAATTCTTTTCCTATTTTTCATTTCATGTTTCTCAAATAATTTATTCATGTTATAATCCCATCCACTGGAATACAATCTCCCTGCAATCATAATTAAAATAACAATAAATTTCTATGGAATAGATAAGACCCTAAATTACACTCACCCCATAAACCTCTATATTTGATATATCGAAAGCATGAAAATCATCGTTTTTCTTAATAAACTTACACAGTCTAATCCATTCTACTTCTCTTTGTTGAAATGTAAGTACTTGTCCTACTTCAGTTTTTACTAAATCGCATTTAATTTTAGAATTATCTGAAAATTTAAGGAAGGAATCCAACCAAAAGCTATCCTGAATAGAATTACTTTGTTTATGAAAAACCAATTTATTTATGCTGACTTTACGTCCAAATCGAATGTTTAATTCAATGCACTCCTCGCTATTACTGTTGGTTATATAATGGCTCTTTGATGAATTAACTACACTTTCATTAACTATTTCTACATGGGGATAGCAATTAAAATTACTCTTATGATCGTACTTATTAAGAGCAAGATTTCTATATTGCTTGATCTCTTTATTAGAAGCAACTCTTGCATATAAGGAGTGGGCCTTTTCTAAAAAGTTCAATTCAGCATAGCTTTTCTTATTCCCTCTAAGTGGAACTTCAAAAGCCATGATATTAGTTGCTAAATAAACGATGCACTCTCCAATCGTCTCGTCCAACTGTATTACAAGATAGGATGGGTTTTTATTACATTCTAAAATTATCATATCACCTTCTTGAAAATTATCTTGATATTGTAAACACACATCATTATATCCACCCATCTCAGCTTTTACTTTATAATCCTTGTCCATGACTTTCATTGTTATTTTATGCATTGTGTTTTTCTCCTGTGCTATTTATTTTCACACAATTTATTTTTAACTTGATTTAACCTTTACACGATTTACATTTATCACTTTACATTTATCACTTTACTTTTATCA
>DPVV01000068.1 GCA_003526525.1 Lachnoclostridium phytofermentans
CTAAATTTAAAAAAGCCGGATGCTACGGATTTTTATAATATTAAAGATTTTAATGATAATATGGAGAAAATAGATGAACACAAGCATAGTAGCAGTGATATTACAGACTTTCCAGATAGTAATGTCAATACTATGGTTAATGCAAAACAGTTCACTACAGAATCAGAAGCAAATGCATTTTTCGACACTTGTAGTAACATTTATCCAGACCATACACACTATAAGCTTGCAATAGGTCTTTCATTTGCACACTCTATTCTTGGTCAGGGTTCATTTTTCTTAGAAGGTTATAAGACAAATAATACTTGGGGTTGGCAGAAAGTTACTACTAACGATTCAGTAAGTTCCAGAAGCTTATCTAGGTCTATTAATAATGGCATGTGGAATAAGTGGGAATATGGTAGTAATCCATTAACTACGATACTTGATGCGAATTCTAATCTTGACACTGTACTAACTAGTGGTTTCTATCGTTTAAGTGGTAATACAAATATCCCTGTTGAGGACATTGTAGCACCAAATAAGGGTAACTATAATTATGGTACTATGATTGTTACAAGAGGACATGATACATTTAGTCAGATTATTTTCCCTTATCAAAATAACTATACCCCAATAATTAGAACTGGAACTACAAGTAATACAGCTACTAAGAAGTTTGACTACTTAGATTCTGGTAAGTTAGATGGTAAGAGTATTAAGGAGTTATTCCCTATAAACACCTTAAGAGATTTTATCAAAGGTACACTGATAAAAACGTCTCTAAAGAGAGCATCTTCTATTCCTTGGTTGCTACAAATAAGAGGGAACTCCTATGGAGACCTTAATGGAGGAGCACCTTTCCACACAGAAGTACAAGGGTACAACTATACTGATAATAACGGAAATATTGTAGGTATTGGTGCTTACTCCTTGGGTAAAGAGATTGCATTTATAGACGCTTTTTTTTCACAAGATGATGATTGTCTCTGCTTTTGGTTTCCTAGACAAACCTACTGGAATGGTTTTAACGTAATAGTTTTAAATGTTGGTACTACTGCTTCTCATAAAAATGTTGTTACTTCTATAACTGATGTTGATAAGCCTACTAACATAACTAATAACATAAGAATAATCCCTATTAATTACTCTAGGAAAGACCTAGTATTTAGAGAGGTCACAGTAACAACGGGAGCTTGGGTTGCGGATACACAATTTACTTCATATGGATATAACTTTAGAGCCGCCTTAACTTGTAATGGAGCATTACAAGAGCATACACCTGTAGTCACCTTCTATCCGGCACAGACATTGGATGATAATATTGCACCTCTTGTATATTGTGCTAATGGTAGTGTTACTATTTATGCAAAAACAAAGCCTACCGCAAATTTTGCAATACCAGAAATACGTCTTATGTACAATTAGGAGGTAATAATACATGTTTGGAACAACAAATAAAGGCGGCGGTGGCTCACTAAGTACCGCCATAAATGGAACTAAAAAGAAGTACTATGCTTATGCATCACAGGATATAAAGAAAGGTGACTTTGTTCATTTTCAAACGGGTGTATCCGGTATAGGTGCGGGAACTGCTTCATGGAGAAGTTCAGGTATATTTTTACCTTTAAGAGTCCAAGACCATTGTAAAGCAATTAAATTAAATGAAACCAATGTTATTATGGTATATAAAGATGGTAACTACGTTCCAACCGTAAAAGCTGTGACAGTAGATGGAGTAGAATTAATTGGTGGAAATGCCATTGTGATGGGCGGAAATGAAATGTCTAAGGACGGATGTAGAATTAATGTTGCTAGAATAGATAATAGCAGAGCACTTTTTACGTGCATAGCCAGTGGTATCTCGGGAATGAGTACAATCTTATATGCTAGAGTATTGACCATTAGTGGCAATACTATTTCTGCGGGAACAACCCTTGCGATGAGTCTTAATATAAATTCACCTAACTATTTAATTTCGGGGGAAGAAAGTACTAGATTAATTTGTTATGGGGATATGGCTTACCTAACATTTGCAATTTGGGGAAGTGGTTCAACTTCTACTACAGATATCTATACTGCACGGTTGAACATTTCTGGAACTACAGTATCTGCTGATAGCATTCCTACAGAATATCTATACTATGTCAGATACGAAAACAGTTCTTCCAACACATATTCCATGACTCAATTGGGAGAGACTAATAAATTAATCACCTTATGCAACAATGGAAACTCTACGATGACTTTCGTGTATGTTACCCAACTTGGTGCTAAAGGTGTCGCAAGTACTAGACAGCTTGTAAATACAAATATTCCTTGGACCGGAGGCTATAATAATATATTTAATATACTCTCTGTCTCGGACAATCAAATAATTATTGTAGGAAAATCCACTAATGGAGGAGAATATAAAGCGTACGTGATGGGATTGTTGGTAAATTCAAATAATACTGTTACCTTTTCTAATCCGGGAGTTGTATTATCAGAATCTACTTCATATGTTCAAATTGGACCTTTTGCAAAGTGTAGCTTCCGAGAAGTTGGAAATTCCAGAATAATGTTAAACTATACAATCGCCGTTGATACAGATAAATTTATCCATAACAGAGTAGTTACTCTAAATGGTGCAGTTCCTAGCATTGGACCAGACTTGCAGTTATCACTTCCAAATGGTGAAACTGATAAAAGCTATTTTCAAAAAAGTGGTTGCTGTCAACTCACAGCTTCAAAAGTTCTTATATGCTCCCAAGCTTACAACATACCTATGCAAGGAATGGTCCTAAATGCACCATCAAATGCAATAGAAACAATAAACTACTTTTATGAAACACAAGTAAGAAAAGCCTTAAATAATGATGATATTAATGGTATAGCCATTGAAGATGCAAAGGGTGGAGTACTAACAGGAGCTAGTGCTGCACATAACCAAGCATGTGATGTTATATCAATAACATCACCAAGTTAAATGAGGAGGACACAAAATGTTTGTTTTAACAGATATCAAGAATGTAGTTGTATATTTGTCAAGTACAAGGCCAGTACCAGTCAGAGTTAATGAAGAAAAAGGTGAATGGGAAGAGTACCAAAAAGATAAAGCGTTAGGATACTTTGATAAATTAGGTAATGTAGTATTAGGTAGCTTGATGTAGCTGTAGTAGAAGTACTAGAAGACCATCAATTACCAGAAGACTTTATTACAGACAAATACAAATACACAGAAGAGAGGGGATTTTACTTTAATGAGAGTTGGGTGGAACCACTTAGACCACAAGAACAAGTAGTCGTTTGCTGGAGGAGAAGTTTAATATTCTATTATTAGAAAAGGCAGAAGCCGAGTTAGAGATTGATGAACGTTTATCATTACTTGAACTCGGTCTAGCATAAAAAGGAGAAAGGCTATGAATACATTTTATAACTGTATGATAGTAATCACAAACCAGAAGAAAACAAGAGAACAAATGCTTTCTCTTATGGACCTCTATGTAATGAACAACAGAATTACATCAGAGCAGTACCAGGAGTTAGCAGATAAAATGGATCAAGTGGGATTAGTATAATAATCATTTGCATACATAGAGCGCTCATATGGGCGCTCATTTTTGTGTGCGGAAAGAGGTATAATGGAGAAAATGAAGATTTATGCAATGCAAGGTGCATTTGCAACAGTAACGGCTAGTTTTACAGCTAAATTAGGTATCTTATGGTGGGTACTCCTTATTTTTGTTATTTGTATGATTATCGATTTTCTGTCTGGCATGGCTGCTTCAAAAAAAGAAAGTATTGAGTATCCAGATGATAAAACAAAGGGATGGAGTAGTAAGAAGGGCACACTTGGAATTATTAAGAAATTTGGATACACTTTAATTGTCGGAGTTGCTATCATATTAGATTTTCTCATATATAAGACATCAGGTTTTTTAGGGTTTGATATGCCAACATCTACATTTTTTGGCCTGTTAATAACAGTATTATTTATATTAAACGAGTTGCTTTCCATAACAGAGAATGCAGGACGAATGGGAGCAAACATTCCGCAATTCTTAGTAAATGCAATATCAGCACTTAAAGGTAAAGTTGAGAATAAGGGAGGTAAAAATGAATGAGCAATAAAAGTAATCAAGGTTTAGTAGATTACGCATTAAAGCAGGTTGGTATTAAGTATGTAATGGGTACTAACTGTAGATTATTAACCGCTTCTAGGTTACAATCACTTATTAACACTAATCCTGTTAATTGGTTTACAGTAGATCGTATCAAAGAATGTAATAAGTGGGTAGGACAAGTTACAACAGATTGTCATGGCTTGATTGAAGGATATATAAACGATTATAACCTCAATGGTGTAGTTGAAGCAGGTGAAGGAACCTATGATATGACTTCAGATAATGCCTTTAATAAGGCTACTGTAAAAGGTGAAATCTCAACTATTGATAAAGACTTGGTTGGTCTGTGTGTTCGTTATCCTGGTCACGTCGGTGTTTATATTGGTAATGGACAAGTGGTTGAAGCACGTGGGCTTAATTACGGTGTTTGTATCACAAATTTGAAAGATAGACCATGGACTCACTGGTACGAACATCCGGGGATAGAGTATGAGAAAGTAACAACAAAGAGAGTATTATTGTTGACAACTCCGTATATGCGCGGGAATGATGTTAAAAAGCTACAACAACTTATAGGTGTAAATGCTGATGGTATCTATGGTCCAGTTACAGATAAAAAGGTGAAAGAGATACTAGGAGTACTTGGAAAATAAACTTTTTGTTATAACACAAAATTTTTTCCTTATCATGATAGAGGGAGAATATTTTATAATAAGGCCTTATTAAAATGAAACACCTATAACAATACTATAAAAAGAATGTATGACAAAGAATCTTAGGCAACTAGCAGCGCTGCTTGTTTCTTCAAGTATATTTACATTCAACTCTAATTGTTTTAATTTTAGGGCTAGTTTTATTGATTGTTGCTCCTCCATTTCTTTATAACGGTAAAACTCATTAGTTTGTTCGTCACAATGAGATTTATTATATAGAAAAATATCTTCTCAACTACAAAGATAGTTTCTAATTAATTCTTTTCTAGGTAATTCTTTTTTATGTTCTTAATACATGATCTTTATCCTTCTGAATATTTCATATTTTGCTTATGTGGTACCTTAGATAAGTCTAAGCAATACGATACAATGTAAAAATTCCTGGTACCAAAGCATTTACGATAAAAGGTTCTAAATTCTAATGCTTTTCTCCTATTATTATATACATTGTAATATCCTAACCATCGCTACCGTCACCGCCGCTACAATAATTGTCTTCATATTATTCCCGAGCCAAACAATGAAAACTGGTGTAACATATCCGCTTTACTGATTGCTCCAGCTATATCATGAGTGATTAGTACGGCAGTTTATATACCACAGAAACTATTTGAAAACATTATGAAACTGTTGTAATATACTTATATTAGTAGCATTAATTAACATTCCCAAATACATAGTAGGAGGCATTCATATGTTTGAAGCATTAGGTGGATTATTTGGCTGGCTTCTAGTCTTTACTTTTACTGGTACAATATTGAATTATTGTTTGAAATTTGTGAATAAACATTTTGGTAAGACGATATCTGCTTATCCGACGGGGAAGAAGATAATGAAAATTCTGATGACTATATTTATACGTAATCACAAATATTTTGGATTGGCTACGGTTGTGTTCTTACTTGCACATTTTATAGCCCAGTTTACTAAGTTCGGAATCAATGTAACCGGATGTATTGCTGCTATTTTAATGATTTTGGAGGTATTGCTGGGTGTTTATGCAAACATAAAGAAGAAGCCAAGAAAAGGAGCATGGTTCATTGCTCATCGTATACTAGCTGTTTTGATCATTCTTGGAATTGCAATTCATCTAATTATTCCCAATGCATTAAATGTGGTAGCAGGGAAAGAGAATATATCTCAGGTATATGATTCAGTAGATGTTTCAAAAGTATAATCCTTTACATTGGATGAATTGTCAAAATACAATGGAGAAAATGGAAAAAAAGGCTTATATTGCTTATAAAGGTCAGGTCTATGATGTTACAGATGTTCTGAAGTGGAAAGATGGGAAGCATCATGGTCAAAAAGTTGGAATGGAATCTTACAGAAGAACTGGACGAGGCACCTCATGGAAATTCTGTATTGGATGATTTGGTGATTGTAGGGGAAATAGAGTGATATTAAATATACAACAAGAATTTAGCTAGTTAACCACTAGCTTTTTTTGTGCCCTTTTAATGCAAAGTATGGATAATGGTTACAAGAGACTCATATCTTTACCGTTTGAAGGAAGTTATTATATGGTATGGGGATATATTAAGGAACCTGGGGCGTTAAAAGCATTTCCAATCTTATTTTCTGCTAAATACTACTATGAACATTTGGATAAGAAAGAGCTAATTCACTATTATTTAAGGCTAAAAAATAGAAAATCAATAGTAATTTAAATTTAAATAAACTTTTTATTGAAAAATTTGGAAATAATGGTATAATGTACAAAAACTAAGCAAATAAATTTAAATTGGAATAAGGTTAATAAAGTATCTAATTAGATAACTTTTTATTATATATAGAATAGAACAAAAACGATTATATTATAATAAACTAATATTTGTAAGAATATTATGTTTTTTCTCTATATAATATTATAGAAAGCTTATTTATTCTGATTATAAATAGTGGAACTATCAAAAAAAATTATACTAATCTATACCATTATAAATTTATAGTCGGATTAAAGAGTCGGTCTGTTTTTAGCACTGGCTCTTTTTGTTTAAATATATTGTGAAGAGTCGAAAAAAATGAATAACAGTGGAAACCAGCAATATTTAAGTTTTCAGTATAAAGTCATTTTTACTTCAAATGGTAAAAATGTGCTTATAATACTGTCTACATATAAAAAAATGAGGAAAATTCATGAAGAAAATTATTAACAGAACCATCGCTCTTTCTGTTGCATGCGTATTGACTTTTTCCATGGCAGCATGTAGTAAGGGCAACAAGGACAAAGAGACATTAGTGAACGACCCTACTCCAACAGTTGAAGGCTCCGCTGAAACTCCTAGCCCTGAAGCACAAAAAGATGAAACTTATACACTGAACCTATCAATTGCTGCTTCTCCTACAAACTGGAACCCACATACTTGGGAATCCAGTGCAGATGATCTTTTACGACAGTACTGCGCTCCAGGTCTTGTAGATACTACAATCGCTGAGGATGGTGTGAACTTTGCTTGGGTTTATGAGATGGCAGATGCTATCAGTGATGTTACTGCAACATTTGCTGACAAAGAGAAGTATAATATTACAGAGGATTCAGGTCGAGTTTATCAGATAGACCTAAATAAATTAGCTACATGGGAAGATGGTACATCCATCAATGCAGATACATATATTTATTCCATGAAGATGTTATTAGATTCTGGAATGAAGAATTACCGTGCCAATACTTACTTCGATGGCACAACAGCTATCTATAATGCAAGAAACTATTTCAATAATGACAAAGCAGGTACTCCTATTTATTCATCAATCTATGATGGGGCCGCATATGGCCTTGCTATCACTGATACGGATAAGATGTATGCAGGATTAAATGAAGTAAATGCGTTTTTTGGAAGTAGTTTAGCGGATGCTTATGAAAAATATGGTGCTGAAAAATTTACCGGTTCTGATGGAAAGGACTACTATCAGGAACTAGTAACCTTAATTGGTGACAAAGAATTTATCCCTGCAAGTGAGGAAGTACTTGCTGCAGTTAAGGGAATTTGCTCATTATTTGGCAGCGGGTATGATGAAGAGTTTATGGAAATGTTATTCTATTCCACAGGTACATATGTAAACACTCCATGGGAAGATGTTGGTCTTGTGAAGACTGGTGATTATCAATTACTTTATATAACCCAAACGCCTGTTACTATGTTTTATTTCTTATCTAATATGACAAGTAACTGGATTGTGAAAGAGGATATTTATGAATCGAATAAACAAACAATAAATAACTTAACAGCAACGAAATATGGTACATCTGTAGACACTTATATGTCCTATGGTCCTTATAAATTGGTAGGATTTGAAACGGATAAACAGTTTATTATGGAAAAAAATGATAAGTGGTATGGTTACAAGGATGGAAAGCATAAAGGAGAGTATCAGACAACTGCAGTAAAATACGATATTGTTGCAGATCATAATACAGCACTCCAATTATTTAACAGTGGTGCTCTCGATACTGTTGCGTTGCTTTCTGATGATATGACTACGTATAGAATGTCTGATTATTTAATGAAGACAGATAGAACATATACTTTTAGATGGATTTTCTCAACTGATATTAAAAAATTAAAGGGACTTGAGGCTGCTGCTGCCGATGGATCTAATAAGAAAGTTCTTTCTTATGATGATTTTCGTAAAGCTCTATCCTTATCCATGGAGAGAACAAAATTTGTAACAGAAGCTACAGCAGGTTATAAACCAGCGTATTTCTTATTCAACTATTTGTACTATACAGATATAGAGAATAATACAGAATCTCAGTACAGAAATACAAAAGAAGCAAAAGAAGCTGTTCTTAGACTTTATGGTATAACTTACGGTGCTGGAACACCATATGCGACAGTAGACGATGCCTTTGCTGCAGTGACAGGATATGATTTAGAAGCAGCCAAAGAATTATTCCAATCTGTCTACGAAAAAGCAAAAGCAGATGGCAATTATACTGACGGTCAGGAAATAAAAATTAATTGTATGGCATCCGCTGCATCCTCACTTACTGCACAGGATATTGCACAGCAAGATCTTATGAATGAATTTGTAAAAGCAGCTACGGTTGGTACGGGATTTGAAGATAAGATTACATTTACTTTCAAGAGTGGTTCATCAACAAGATATGAAGATGTTGCAAATGGCCTTATTGAAATGATTCGTGGAGCATGGGGTGGTGCTGCATTCTATCCTTTCTCTACAGTTAGAGTATACACCGAGCCGGATTACATGGGTGGGATATCAAAGATTCACGAGTCCAGCGGATGGAATCCATCGGTAGAAAAACTTGATATTGTTTATGATTTTAATGGTGATGGGACAGCGGAAACAAAGACAGATACCTTCCAGGAGTGGGCAAAATCAATTAACGGTTCTGGGGAATACGCTAAGAATCCGGAGGCAGCATTAGTGATCCTTTCCTACCTTGAGACAGGAGTTCTTTCTGCATACCAATGTATCCCTTGGGCTACAGAAGCAGAGGTGGAATTGTATTCCAAGCAAATTGAATATGCAACATATGATTACAATATTATGTATGAATATGGTGGTGTACGTCTGATAACCTACAATTATAGTGATGCAGAGTGGGATGAGTACATAAAATCCCAAGGTGGCACCTTAAGCTACGAGTAATCTAGATTTTGTAATTTAACCTCATCAGGGAAGTCCCCCGCTTCTGTAAGCGGGGGTAAGAACTTGCCTGTTTTAAAATGCCATGTAGTGGCAATGAGGTAGAGCTGGTAGCGTAAGCGGATTGCGAATATCTGCTTTGACCTAATAAACCGGCTATTGGCGGGAATAGCCTGATAGCCGGTTTTAACTGATGTATCATATGGGGTATATCTAGTATAAAGCTGAAGGTGTAAACTATGACGATGTTAAAGTATGTATTGAAAAGAATAGTTCTTTTGTTGGTTGTTTTTCTAGCAATTATGACAATCTGCTTTTCGATGATTAAACTATTGGAACCGGAATTACCTATGATGGGGTCGCAAGCAGAAGTTGAATTAGCACGAAGAGAAGCACTGGGGTATAACAAGCCTATTATTGTACAATACGGAATATATCTTAAAAATATTGTTACCAAATGGGATTGGGGTACATCATGGAAGATAGACTATATGAAAAGTGTGGGAAGTGTAATTTCCTCAAGACTTGTTCCAACAGTATTATTAAATATTTATTCCATTTTATTTTCTATTCCAATTGGAATTATATTAGGAATTTTCGCTGCTTTAAAAAAGAATAAATGGCAGGATCATATGATTTCAACAACAGTTATGGTATTTATTTCTGTTCCAAGTTATGTATTTGCCTTTGTGTTACAGTATTTTATAGGATATAAGACAGGATGGTTTCCTGTTGTCTTGTCTTCACTCCATGATGCGGGTGGAAGTTGGTTTACCTGGAAGATGTTCCATTCTATGGTATTGCCTGTTTTAGCATTATCATTTGGTACAATCGCAAGCTTAGCGCGTTTTACAAGAGCTGAGTTAACAGAGTCCTTGACTAGTGAATATATGTTATTAGCCAGAACCAAAGGACTAACAAAGAGCCAAGCGACAGTAAGGCATGCACTTAAAAATGCGATGGTACCAATATTACCTACTATCATCAGCCTTTTTGTTGGCATTATTTCCGGTGCAATGGTTATTGAAAATATCTTTGCAATTAATGGTATCGGTCAATTAACTTTGAAATCAATTAAATTGCTTGATTACGATGTATTCGTAGCATGTAGTATGTTTTATACAATTGTAGGTCTTGGAGGACAGATTATTGTTGATTTAAGTTATGGCTTCCTTGACCCAAGAATTAGAATGGGGGCAAAATAAGTGAAAAAACAGTTTGATATGGACAATATACCATCTGAAAAATTTGAATTTGCCCAAATAGAAGACGTCATCCATGACGAGAAATTAAAAACGAAGCCAATAGGATATTTTAAAGATGCATGGCTTCGGTTTAAGAAGAACAGAGCATCTCTAGTAGCAACTTTTATTATTATATGTGTTATTTTATATGCCTTAATAGTTCCTTTTATTGCAAATTATAAATTGGGTGATAAGGAAGGAATCTATACCAAAGCGAGACCAAAGATTGAGTCACTTTCCTTTCTAAAATTATTTGATGGTGGATTCAATCAAAAGCTCAATGATAAATACCTCATTTATTATGCAGGAATCGGCATGGCTGCGAATGACTATGAAGGAAAGGGAGTTACTTGGGAATCCGGTATGGATTCTGAATACAATCCTATCATTGCATTTGGCAATGTATTTACGGAGCAGGGCAAGCAATACCGTAATATTAGAACAGATTCTTATTTGAAGGCTGGATTCCAATTCCTGTCTGTTACAAAGAAAGAACTAGACAGTCTCTTAGCATGGGAGAAGGAGACTGGAATAAAAGTAATATATCCAATGATTGATATTAGTAGTAAGTGGATGGATTCTTATAATGCTACAGACGCTAACTTCTGGTATCGTCACAAGTCCAGCGGTTCCCCTGTAAATGAGAAGGGAAAAGCGATGGAGCTTAATGATGTCATGGCAAATGGCCTAGTGGATAATTATTTAAGAGATGAAAACGGAAATGTCATGTATTCTATACAAAAGGATAAAAGTATGTTACAGATTCGTGTTCTCTATTATAATTATTATATTTATACCAATGGACATGAACCTAACCACTATTTAGGTACAGATGGACAGGGATTTGATCTCTTTGTCAGATTGGCTTATGGATTAAGAACCTCCATATTACTTGCATTGTTTGTATCTATTATAAACTTGTTGATTGGTACTATATATGGTGCAATAGAAGGCTACTATGGCGGTTGGGTTGATTTAACCTTAGAGAGAATTTCTGATATTCTTATAGGAATTCCTTTCATTGTATTTGCCACTTTAATTCAGTTGCATTATGTTAGTACAGGTAAAATGTCGGTATTTGCCGGTTTATTAATTGCATTCTGTATGACAGGGTGGATTAGTATTGCATATCGTGTCAGAACCCAGTTTTATCGTTTTAAAAATCAGGAATATGTTTTGGCAGCAAGGACTTTGGGAGCAAAAGACTGGAGACTCATGTTTAAACATATCTTCCCCAATGCCATTGGAACCATTATAACGCAGACGGTTCTTGTAATCCCAAGTACGATTTTTACGGAATCGTTATTATCCTATTTAGGTATTGCTAATTTTCAGGGAAAGAAAATGACTTCT
Organism: Lachnoclostridium phytofermentans; assembly: GCA_003526525.1. Classification (GTDB taxonomy): domain Bacteria; phylum Bacillota; class Clostridia; order Lachnospirales; family Lachnospiraceae; genus Lachnoclostridium. Next base: position 12,013 of record DPVV01000068.1, read on the forward strand.
TTAGGAACATTACTTTCAAATGGACAGCAGTACTTAAGTACTGACCCTCATATTATTATGTTACCGGCACTCGCAATCTCGTTATTGATGATATCATTTAACTTGTTTGGTAATGGTTTACGCGATGCCTTTAACCCTTCACTAAGAGGAGCGGATGAATGATGGAAAGAATACTTGATATAAAAAATCTAAGAATTTCATTTCGTACGAACAACGGAAGGGTGAAAGCAGTAAGGAATATCTCTTTTGAACTAAATAAAGGAGAGACGATTGCTATTGTTGGGGAATCCGGTTCTGGAAAATCGGTAACTGCAAGAGCACTTATGGGAATTTTAGCTCCAAATGCCATCGTTGAAGGCGGTGAAATTCTATATGACGGAATGGATTTGATGAAGATCACAGAAGAAGAGTTTCATCAGTTACGAGGAAACCGTATTTCTATGATTTTTCAGGATCCATTGTCAAGTTTAAATCCAATTGTAAAAATTGGTAAGCAACTCACAGAGGCTATGATTTTAAATGGTAGATCAAGTCAAAGAGATGCGAAAAAAATATTTAATAAAACTACTGCGTTACTAGAGCAGACATTTGCTGTTACATATGAGGGTGATTCTTCTAAAATTGAATCCGGGAAAAAAAATATTTCTATATTAAAAAAATTCATCGAAATTAGCAATAAGCATCAGTTTGAATATAACCAAGCACGTGAAAAACTGGACTCTTGTATTTCAGAAATTAAGGGAATTCAAATTGATATTATTGGGAAAAAATCGGATGTACAAAGAAAATGTGACGAGTTAAGTGTGATAGCTCTAAAAGTACTGAATCCATTTATCATTGATAAAAGTAATACTTCTTATCAAGATCTCGCCAAGCAATTGAAATCTGCTGCACGTGTGTATTCTATTGATAAAGACAATAAGGGTCTAGTTGATACCTTGAATTATCTATTATCAGTGTTAGAGTCAGCAAGTAAAAAAGCAGAGCCTAATTTCTTTACGTTAGGATATTACTTAACTTATGAGAATCAACCAAAGTCTTTAGAAGAATTAAGCGGGGACATTCCATCCATGAATAGTATGACAAGAAAATATATTGATGAGAATTATATGCTTGCCTTCTTAAAGGACATTGCTGCTGCATTAAAATATTCGGAAGAAAGAGCAATTAGTAAAAGACAGAATGTTTTAGATAAAGCAGAAGAAATGATTCAGTATTTAAATGCTGGTAATATATCAACGAAAGAACTAAAATTAAAGTCAAAAGAATTAATAAAGATAGTAGAAGACTCCATTGACAGTCTTGATATTAATAAAGATAGTACTGCTTATACATTTAAGTGGGCAATGGCTTCTGCTGTGAATAACTACATAACTGCAATCAAGCTAAAAAACAAAAAAGTAAGAAGCAGGGTGGAAAAGATAGCCTATGCGAATACAGACTATGATTTAATAGTCTCAAATCTAATAATCCCAGTGACGCGGATAGAAGAGAATTATAAGTTAAAGTCTAAAGATGAGCAAAACTTAAATAACTATGATGACAAAGCGGTTGCATTAGTAGATTTCCTGAAAGAGCAAAGTGCTAAAATGGTATATTGTGTAACAAAGGCTATGGCAAAAACTAGGGCGATTCAACTAATGGAAGAGGTAGGTATACCGGAAGCAAGAAAAAGATATAATCAGTATCCATTCGAATTCTCAGGTGGTATGAGACAACGAATTGTAATTGCTATTGCGCTTTCTGCAAATCCAGATATTTTAATCTGTGATGAGCCGACCACCGCCCTTGATGTTACTATACAGTCCCAGATATTAGAACTTATCAATGGTTTAAAGGAAAAAAGAAAACTATCCGTAATTTTTATTACTCATGATCTTGGTGTAGTTGCGAATATGGCAGATAAGATAGCAGTTATGTATGCAGGAAAAATAGTGGAGTATGGTGATGTTGAAGAAATTTTTTACGATCCTAGACATCCATATACCTGGGCATTACTGTCTTCTATGCCGGATATCTATACTGAGGAAAAACTTGAGGCGATTCCCGGCACTCCTCCAAACATGATAATTCCTCCAGCAGGAGATGCTTTTGCAGCAAGAAATAAGTTCGCTTTAAAGATTGATTTTGAACAACACCCGCCTATGTTTCAGATAACGGATACCCATTATGCAGCAACATGGCTGTTACATCCCGATGCTCCTAAGGTGGAACCTCCGAAAATAGTAACAGAACGTATTGCTAGAATGATGAACTTGGAGGCGAAAGACAATGAGTAATAATTACAAAGACTCCGAGGTTTTATTGGAAGTTTCTCACTTAAAACAATACTTCCGAGGTGGAAGAGCAGATGTGAAAGCGGTGGATGACGTCAGCTTTCAGATTCATAAAGGTGAAGTACTGGGCATAGTTGGAGAATCCGGATGTGGTAAGACAACAACGGGACGTTCTATCATAAAACTTTATGATATTACTGGCGGTAAAGTATCCTATGATGGTCAATGTATCAGTGTTGGAATACAGGATTTGATCAATCAACTTAAAAAAGCACGTAAAGATGGGAATAAAGAAGCTATTTCACGTTTAAAGTCAGAAATATCAGAAGGAAAAAGGATAAACAAAAAATATACTTCAAGGAACATAAATAAGATTCAAATGATATTTCAAGATCCGGTTGCTTCCTTAAACCCTCGTATGACAGTTAGAGAAATAATTGCAGAAGGTCTTATTATACGCAAAATAAAAGATAAAGACTTTATTAATAAGCGGGTGTATGAAGTTCTCGATTTGGTAGGTCTAGTTCCAGAACATGCAGATCGATATCCTCATGAGTTTTCAGGTGGGCAGCGTCAGAGAATCGGTATTGCAAGAGCAATCGTGCTCTTACCGGAATTAATTATTGCAGACGAACCAATTAGCGCCCTTGATGTCTCAATTCAGGCTCAAGTAATTAACTTACTAAATGGTCTGCGTAAAAAGATGGGATTAACGATTATGTTTGTTGCCCATGATCTATCGGTTGTTAAATACTTTTCAGATCGAATTGCTGTTATGTATTATGGAAAGATTGTAGAACTAGCTGATTCTAATGAATTGTTTGAAAATCCATGCCATCCTTATACAAGATCCTTATTGTCTGCAATTCCATTACCGGATCCGCATTATGAGAAGCAGAGGAAGAGAATTATTTATACTCCAGTATTAGATCATGATTATTCTGTGGAATCCCCATCTCTAAGAGAGATAACACCTGGTCACTTTGTTTATTGTAATACAGCAGAAATGGAAAAATATCAAAAAGAAATTACAGAGAAAACTATAATGCAATAAATAGGAGACGAAAGATTGGAAAACGGTAAAAAGTATGCAAAGGTTTCAATTGTTGCGGTCTTAATTGCGATATTTGTAGGTATTAAGAATACAATCTGGGTATATGATTCTATTCGAGATTTGTTTTCAACTTTAAGCGATGTTTTTCTAATTCCTGGAATGATTATCCTAGGATATGCTATTCTTGTATATGCTACTGGGGAAGGCTTTTTCGATGGATTTGGATATTCCTATCAATCAATGAAAAGAAATTTTTCGAAAAACCCGACTGAAAAAGAAGATTACTATGAATATAAACTCAGAATGTCAAAAAAGCAACGCAGTAATAAACATTTATTTTATGTTGGTGGTATCCTTGTATTAATTTCTGTTCTTTTTTTAGTCATTTATACACTTTTAAATTAAGGTTATATCAGGTAAGAGGTTTGATTCATTCGATTCCATAGGAGCGGATCAAACAAAGCATAAAAGCCAGCGTTTCTAACGCTGGCTTTTATGCTTTGTGATATATTAACTTTATATTTAAACTTAATATTATAACTTTATATTTCAATTTATACTAATTTAGATAATTTTTATTAGCCAAATAGAGTTAGATTCTTCTTACTTTTCTTTCAACATACGAAAGGATTCCATATAATGCTGTTGCAACGATGCATAGTATAACAATACTCATAATAACCCAATCTAGTTTAAAGACTTGTGAACCGTAGACAATGAGATATCCTAAACCAGCCTTCGCTGCAAGGAATTCTCCTATGATAACACCAACGAGAGACAGGCCAATATTGACTTTCATACAGCTAATAATTGAAGGAAGGTTACCTGGAAGAACTACTTTAAATAGGACATCTTTTTTGGTACCCCCCAAGGTATAAATGAGTTTGTATTTATCTTGCTCTGTAGAGTTGAAGTTGGTATATAACGTTATAATTGTACCAAAGACTGCGACCGTTACCGCTGCTACAATAATTGTCTTCATATTATTCCCGAGCCAAACAATAAAAACTGGTGCAAGAGCCGACTTTGGAAGGCTATTAAGAACCACAAGATAAGGTTCTAGCACCTTAGCAACACTTTCATTCCACCATAATAAGACTGCGACGAGGAGCCCGATTCCTATAACTAAACCAAAACTTATGAAGGTTTCAAAAAGTGTAATACCGATATGGTAAAATACTGTTCCGTCTTGTGCCATTGTAGCAAAACACTTCACAACTCTGGAAGGGCTACTGAATATAAATGAATTTAGCCATCCCAACCTTGTCGATAACTCCCATAAAATTAAAAAGGATAAAAATATGATCCATTGCGAGATACGAATTTTCGTTACTCTTTTTTGATATCGTTTCAGATACGCTTGGTGGATTGCAGAGGCAGATAAGAAATCCTCTTTTTTAATACGATGCATCATAGGGACGTCAACTCCTTCCAGATTAAATTAAAATAGGTACTGAATTCAGGAGCTAAACGCTTTTGCAATGGAGACTCATCCTTCGAGGTTAAGCTAATCTCAAATTCCTTTTTTATGGAAGCTGGTCGATTCGAAAGCACAATCACCTTATCCGCTGTACTGATTGCTTCCGCTATATCGTGAGTGATTAGTACGGCAGTCTTATTTTCCTTGCGGATAATTTTACAGATGTCATCCGAAACTTCAAGACGTGTTTGATAGTCTAGCGCTGAAAATGGTTCATCTAATAGCAGGATATCTGGTTGTAAAAGCAGTGTACGTATTAACGCAGCACGCTGTCTCATTCCTCCAGATAATTCTGTTGGCTTTGAATCAATAAATGAGATTAGCCCATAAGTCTCTAGCAGATGATTAATTATTACCATGCTTTGGTCTGAGTATTTATGTTGAATCTCCAGACCAAGTGCGACATTTCGCAATGTGCTTCTCCAATCCAGAAGATGGTCTTTTTGCAACATATAACCAATATTTAAGCCTGAATTTTTGGTATCCTTCCCTTTAATATAAATACTTCCAGTATCAGGTTTTATTAATCCTGCAATTAGAGATAGTAAAGTTGATTTACCACATCCGCTGGGCCCTACTATTGCAAGAAATTGACCCTCTGATACATGGAAGCTGACATCCTTCAATGCAGTAGTCTCTCCAGCTAAGGTGTGATACGAGTAGCTTAAATGATCTACATGGAGAAATTCATTTGTAGTAGTATTTGAATCCATGATTGGCCTCCATAATAATGCTATAATGTATTATATGTGGGAAGTACTTGGTCGGCGATAAATTTTGACCTATTATTCTTCCTAAATATAAGATAATTCATCATACAAATTGTCGTATTCTGTCATATTATGTAAATGAACTACATTACAATCATGTCGAAAATGAAATGGCAGTGTTAAGATAAGGAGAGTGAGGGAGGATTCTTATATTAATCTCGATTCCTTAGAGGAAATTTGAGTTAATAAATTTATAAAAGTAAGAAACTAATAGAATGGATGGTATGATATTTACAAATTAAAATGTTAAATAAATATCATAAGAGAATTGCTTAAAATGGGCTTGACAATACTTTAGTACGGTAATACAATAATAAAGCAACAATGCAAAACAACATTGCATCATCATAAGAAAAAATGAACTAAATTTACCAAATCAAAAGAGGGTAATATACCTTTTCAAGTCAAAACTATGAAGTCTATATACGCATATCTAATACAAAGGAAATTGAGATTAAATAATATATTTGGATAATCACAGAATTTTTAGAATTCGATAATATAAAAACGAAGATTCTTATTAATAATTGAATAGTATAAAATGATGTAATTTTTTGTAGATAAGATTCTGTCATTAAAAATAAAAAGAATTAATAAGCTTGTTCATAAAGTAAAATATAGTTGCAATATTTTTATAAAAAGATATAAATGTTTGCATATTTAATTTTTAATCTATTCTAGTAGTAAAATACATAATCCAATATTCAATCAAAAGTAATTCCAATTCCAATATAAATAAAGCTAAAAGATTAAAGTAATTCCAATTCCAATATTTAAATAAAGCTAAAAGATTAAAGTATTTCCAATTCCAATATATAAATAAAGCTAAAAGATCAAAGTAATTCCAATATTTAAATAAAACTAAAAGATCAAAAGATCAAAATGAGTTATAACTAAATCAAAAGAGAATCAAAATCAAAGCAATAATCAAATTTGAAACATTTAATGCTTTGTAAGTTTAAATAATAAATGGAAAGGAGGATTCCGATCAAATTACTAAGAAAAGCGTAAAATAAATATTTAAATGTTTAGAATAATTTTAAAATAAATGTTTATTTGAATACTAAAACATTAATATTTTGAACATAAAACAATGGTCGGGACAACAAAAGAAATCAAATTCATCAGCAAACAAATTATTGACTTTAATATCCAGTACTGCTATAATTTGGTATGCTTTAACAAAATTTACATAATAAATCTGCGAAGAAGCATTCCTATATTTGGTATGGGTTGGTTTCTATTTTTTTATTCGGAGGTTTTGGTTAATCTTGGGAGGAAACTATGTACAAATTGAAAAAGGGATTTATGATATTGGTATTAGCCACATCAACAATGTTACTTGGTGGCTGTAGTGTAGGAACTAGTTCTCTGTTTATACATCCGGCAGAACAGGGGTATGAGTACGAAGTTACATACGATACATTGGGCGGGAACATTAATCAAGTAGATAAACGTGTTGTATATTATGCAGGGAATTCTTTATTATTTGAGCCTAGTGGAACTGCCGGCATGCTTGTGCAACCTAAATTTGGTGATAAGTCATTAGTTGGATGGTACACAAAGTATACAACAGAAGAAAGTACGAATGGAACTAACTATCATTTTAACGAAGAAGATTTATGGGATTTCTCGGCGGACCGAGTTTCTGATGAAAATACCAGCGATAAAAAGTTGATTTTATATGCTAGATGGGCTGAGAATCCATCCATTAACTTTTTGGATGCAGCAAATCCTAATGAAGACATCTTGTTAAAATGGACGATTAATGTTGGCAGCGAATTAAAACGCCCTACTTCAACAGAACCAAAGAAAAACGGATTTACCTTAATTGACTACTATAAGGATCCGGAGTGTACTGAAAAATTTGTATTTGATAAAGTGATTGAAGAGGATGATATTGATTACTCGAACGGCGGTAAAGCTCAAATAAATATTTATTGTAAGTTTATTGAAGGTGATATGATTCGAGTTAAAACAGCAAATCAACTAAAAGCAATTGCTGAAAAGCCAGATGGACATTATATATTAGCAAATGATATTGATTTATCAACTGAAGAATGGTCACCAATTGAAATTTTTAGTGGTGTATTGGACGGTAATGGATATTCCATCAAAGATCTTAACTTAAATGTTAAAAATCGTGTTTCTGGAATTGCTGCTAAAACAGCGGGCGAAGTATCTTATGGATTATTTTCGAAGTTAGAAGGTGCTAAGATAATAAATCTAACAATAAAGGATGCGAATATTGTAGTTAATAAATCTTCCAATGTAAAACTTTGTGTTGGCGCATTAGCAGGACGTACCAAGAAAACAACGATAGAAAATTGTACCTTTGGTGGTATAACGATAGCATCAGATGGTATGTGTAGCATTGATATTGTCGCATCCAGTTATGTTGCTGGTGATTATTCAACTAAGATAAACAATAGTGTATTTAATAATATCAATACAAACAAATTAACAACCTCTGGGAATTTAGAAATAATAGAGCAAAAATAAGGAATGATGAAACTATTTCTAATCTAAGGTTAACATCGCAACAAATATAGATAAGGCCAATATATTCATTGGTAATTAAGTCCTAAGACTATAATTATAATAAAGAAAACGGAGGAATATTATGAAGAAAACAAAGAAATTGGTAGCGTTACTTCTTTGCATGACTATGATTCTTTCTTTAGCAGCTTGTGGTAAGGGAGAAAAAGATGTAAATAAGGATATTACGCCAACTGTAGCTCCAACTAAAGCTGCAGGCGATGACAAAGGGCAAGAAAAAACTGTAGAACCAGATGTTCCAGCAGGTAGAAGAGATGCATCCACACCTCGTTCTGCTGCAAACGCGAACAATCCGTTGGTTATTAGTACTTTAACACTGGATGGAAAGTTTACACCATTCTTCGGTACGAGTGAACCTGATCGTAAAATCTACGATAGTACTCAAATCACTTTAATTTACAACAATGAGTCAGCTGAGCCAGTAGCAGGTGTTAATGAACCAACTGCTGCATGGGATTTTAAGATGACGACTAACGATGATCAATCAAAGTCTACCTACAAATTCTGGATTAAGAATGGTATTCAATTTAGCGATGGCCATGTATTAAATGCAGATGACGTATTATTTAACTTGTATGTATTCTTAGATCCTAAATATGATGGTTCCTCTACTTTATATTCAATGAACATTGAGGGATTAAAAGCTTATCAAGCTCAGATTTTAGACGAGAGCTCAGCAGAAGCAAAACTTGCAGAGTTCACTGAGGCAGCTAATAAGAAAGTTGATGCCGCACTTGCTGGTAATGGTGAGGCAGTAGTTACTGATAAATTATGGGAACTTGTGAAAGAGAGTGTTACAGCTGATAATAATGACTTAGTGAAAGGTCAATATACTCCAGAAAAGCTTGGATTAGTTGGACCAGAAGATTTCTTAACATCTGCACCTCAATCCATTATTCTTTATTACACATCAAGCTGTATTGGTAGAGATTTAATTACATACAAAAATGGTGCTTACGTTATTGATGAAGCTACAGGTTTAACAGTAGATAAAATGAGTACTTACACAGAGGAAGATTATATTAATGCTTCAGTGAAGTGCATTAAAGAAACAATTAATGCTGCAGAATTTGATGAAGCATTTGGCTATACTACAGTTGATGATGCTAAGGCATTCTTCGCAGGAGAAGAAAAATCTGTATATCTTGAAGCAAACAAAGGTACTGTTAAGAGTATTAGCGGTATCTCAAAGGGGAAGGAAGTTTGCTCTGATGGTGTAGAACGTGAGACAGTTACGGTAGTATTAAATGGTGTTGACCCTAAGGCAATCTGGAACTTTACGTTTGAAGTAGCACCTATGCATTACTATGCAGGTCAGGCAAGACATGATGCTGCAAATGGCGTTGATAATTTCGGTGTTGATTTTTCTAGCGCAGAATTTATGTTTGGTTTAAAAGAATTTAACGGTTTACCAATGGGTGCAGGTCCTTATAAGATGACAGATGCTAAAAACTCAGAGAATCCAACTTCAGATCAGTTTTATGATAATGGTATTTGTTATTTTGTAGCAAATGATTACTTTTTGCTTGGTGCTCCAAAGGTTAAATATTTAAGATACAAAACAATTAATGCTGGTTCTGAATTAGACTCTGTATTAACTGGCGATGTTCACTATTCTGATCCTAAGGCTAGTGCAACAACGATCAATAAGATCACTTCAGATTCTGCTTATTCTCATTTAAACTATGTATTAGTTGACAATTTAGGTTATGGTTATATCGGTATTAATGCAGAGCTTATACCTGATCTTAATGTAAGACGCGCACTTATGTCTGCTATGGATACCGCTCTAACGTTAGGCGCTTATCCAGGAGGTTTAGCACAAGTTATTCATAGACCAGTTAGCCAGGTATCATGGGCATATCCTGAAGGATGTACAGCAATGTACCCATTCGATGAAACAGGTGCAGCTTCTAAAGAGTACTTCTTAAAAGCAGGTTATAAAGAGACAGCGGATGGTAAATTATTAGCACCAGACGGAAGCAAGCCATCCTTTAAATTTACAATTCCATCGAGTGCAGATGATCACCCAGCTGGTCAGGTGTTCTTAAAGACTCAAGAAGTACTTGAAAAGCTCGGTGTTGAAGTAATTATTGATGTTGATCAAAACCTTTTAAGTAAAATAAATGAGGGTGTTATTTCTGTCTGGGCAGCAGCTTGGGTGGCAACGATAGATCCTGATATGTTCCAGGTATATTATTCCGATCCTTCTAAGAATCAAGCTACTTCTCCAAAGGCTTCAGGACTTTATTATTTATTTGAAAATGGTACCGCAGAAGAGAAAGAGATCCTTGTACGTTTAAATGAATTGATTGAACAGGGACGTTCTACTCTTAATGTAGATGAAAGAAAACCAATTTATTCAGAAGCACTTGATAAGGCTATGGAAATAGCAGTTGAACTACCAACCTATCAGAGAAAGAACATGTTTGTTTATAACAAGAGTATCATTGATCCTACTAGCTTAACTCCAGCAGATAAGACTACACCTTACAGATCACCAATTTACGCACTCTGGGATATTAGCTTACTTGACAAATAGTTTTAAAATTTAAAAGTCTACAAGTAGAGAAACTCTACAATAAAACAATTCTTTTGAAATTATGAAAGGGGGCGTTGGCTTTCGCCCCCTTTCTACAATGTGGGGTAAAAACATGTTCAAATATTTAATAAAAAGACTTGCAGTTTCTATAATCATTTTATTTGGGGTATCTATTATAATTTATTTTGTCGTTCGAATGAT
>DPVV01000364.1 GCA_003526525.1 Lachnoclostridium phytofermentans
TTTGCATATTCAATGTCTAGAAAAGATTTGATAGTACGAAAATTTTTGAATATAGCATTTATATTCACTATGTATTTTGGTGGCGGTATAGTTCCTTATTATATGATACTTAAGAATGTTGGATTGATTAACAACTTCTGGGTATATATTTGGCCCAATATTATTAGTGTTTATAATATGATTCTTATTCGAAATTACATACAAAGCCTACCTAATGATTTGTATGAATCAGCAAAAATAGATGGCGCGAATGACATTGTTATTTTCTTTAGAATAGTAATGCCACTGATTAAGCCAATATTAATGACAGTGACACTATTTGTTGCAATTATGCAATGGAACTCATGGTTTGACTCTCACATTTATACTTCATCTCAGAATTTGAAAACTTTACAGGCGGTAATATATCAGCTACTGAATAAATATGATACCAAGATGATGACATCTGCAGCTGCTAGAATGTCTGATGCGGCAAACAAAAATGTTGTCACTCCAGACAGTATACGAATGGCATCTACAATGATATCTACTATACCGATAATGCTTGTTTATCCATTGGTTCAAAAGTATTTTGTAAAAGGTATTATGCTTGGTGCAGTTAAGGAGTAAAAATATCAAAGCAATTATGCTTTATATAAATTTAAAAAGGAGGATTAAGAATGAAGAAAAGAGTATTATGTTTCGTAGTAGTTTTAACAATGGTACTTACTTTGTTTGCCGGTTGCGGAGGGGGAAAACAAGGAGCAAAAGAACCAGCAATATCTGATACAGGAACTACCACTACAATATCGGACAAAACACCGGAGACAACACCAGATACAAAAACATCAGAACCAAAAACACTTGAACCAATAACATTCACATTTTTTGATAAAAACACAGGTGATCCATGGTCAAATCCAATTTCGGATGAAATTACAAAACGTACAGGTGTTACAATCGAAATGCAACAGCCTTCAGGTGATCCACTTGAAAAGTTAAATATTATGTTAGCTGCAGGTGATTATCCTGACTTTATTCTTATGGATCGTTCGAATGATATCGTTAATAAATACATTGCTGCGGGTGCACTTGTAAACCTTGACGAATACATAGAGAAATCTGGTACAGACATTAAAGAAATGTACGGAGATGTATTAACAAAAACTAGATATAAAGATGGTTCTAATTATTATTTATCAAATTGGTATGGCAAAGATCCAGACTGTGTAAATGGATTCTTGATACAATTCGATTTATTGAAAGAAGTAGCTCCTGAAAAAGTAGCAAATCATGAGTCTTTTACGGAAGATGAAATGATTGATGCTCTGAACAAATTAAAGGAAAAATATCCTACTATTAATGGGAAAGAAACGATTCCATTAACATTATGGGGTGAAAATCAAGACAGTTATATGGGAACTTTCCGAGGTATGTATGGTATTAAAACATACTATGAAGATAATGGGCAACTATTCTATAATGTCAGAGATCCTAAATTTGTGAAGGCACTTAGTTTTGCAAACAGACTATACAGAGAAGGTCTAATTGAAAAGGAATGGGTTATAAATAAACGTGAACTTTGGCTTCAAAAACTTTCTGCTGGTAATGTTCTTGGTACACTTTCAGCTTACTGGGAACCAGCAGATGCGAATACTATCCTTATGGCAGACAAAGGCGACGAAGGTCAGATGGTAGGTTTTAAGGTTGTAGGTGAAGGAATAGACCCAGATAAGACTACTCTTGGCGGTAGAAGTTCTTTGGGTTGGGATGCTATCGCAATGACGAAGAACTGTAAAGATCCACAGCGTGGATTTGAATTTATGAACTATCTTGCAAGTGAAGAAGGTCAAGAACTGTTACTATGGGGCATGGAAGGGGAGCATTGGAACATGGTAGACGGCAAACGTACACCAAAGACTGAACTTCTAGACTCTTTTAAGAATGACTGGACAAAAACGAAACAAGAGACAGGCGTTCGTGAGTGGATATGGTTTGTTAAGAATGGCCCTGCAAAGGATGGTCAACCTTACGATATGGCTGCAAAATATCGTATTGAATTCCAACAATCTGAAACAAATAAAAACCTTACAAATACTTATTGGGATACAGCGGATTATGACAACTTAATCCCATCAGGTGGAACACCAGAGTCTTTAAAATATCAAAAGACAAAAGATATTATGGATCAAGCTATTCCAAAGATTATCAATTGTAGTTCGGAAGAAGAAGTACAAAAACTATATGATAAAATGATTTCAGATATGGAATCAGCTGGTATGGCTGATGTAGAAAAAGTAATTAATACTAATTATGCAGAAAGAAAAGCACTTTGGGGAATTAAGTAATATATGTAATGCAAAAAGCAACTAAAGTTTATAATTTTAGTTGCTTTTTGTAAAACAAAGGGTGCATTTCATCGACACTCTTTTTCAAATATTACTGGTAGAATTAAGACACATCAAGTAGAACAAGAAAATATCATTATTATTTTAAATGTTGTAACTCAATAACAACGATGATAATATTATTATGGACGTTATGAAATTCCTAAGGTGAACCTAACCAAGTTTAACAGATTGAAGTGATCACAAAAAAAAGGAGAAATCAAAATG
>DPVV01000065.1 GCA_003526525.1 Lachnoclostridium phytofermentans
GGTTATTTTCACGCCTCTGTTATCTGTAGGATTCGCACCTCGTTTGTCATTTCTTTTCTCAAATTCATCGTATGCCTTTACGATCTTTTGTACTAACGGATGACGAACGACATCCTGACTGGTTAAATAGGAAAATCCGATATCATCAATCTTCCCTAGCACTTTCATCGCTACATCAAGGCCAGATGCCTGCCCTGATGGTAAATCCTTTTGCGTCAGGTCACCAGTTATAATTACTTTAGATCCAAACCCAATTCTTGTTAAGAACATTTTCATCTGCGCTGGAGTCGTATTTTGAGCCTCATCTAAGATAATAAAGGCATTATCTAACGTACGTCCTCTCATATAAGCTAATGGGGCTACTTCAATCAAACCTTTTTCGGTATTTCTTAAATAGCTTTCTGGACCCATAATCTGATACAAAGCATCATACAAAGGTCTAAGGTAAGGGTCAACTTTACTTTGCAAATCACCTGGTAAGAATCCTAATTTCTCTCCAGCTTCAATTGCAGGCCTAGTCAAAATAATCTTACTAACTTCATCATTCTTAAACGCATTAATCCCCATTGCCATCGCAAGATAAGTCTTTCCAGTACCTGCTGGACCGATACCAAAAACTATCATCTTCTTTCGAATCTGATCTACATATGCTTTTTGGCCTAGGGTTTTTGGTTTGATCGGTTTACCATTGATGGTATGACAAATCAAATCTTTATCAATTTCAACTATCATATCCTCCTTATTTTCAAATCCCAAGGAGAGTGCATAGTTTACATTTTGTTCTGTAATTGTATTTCCTCTTTTTGATAGTTCTAGTAATTTCAAAAATACACTTTTTGCTTTATTCACACTATCATTATCGCCAATGACTTTTAGCTCGTTGTTTCTGGTGATTATGGTCACGTTTAATGTTCTTTCGATAATTTTTGCATAAGCATCGAATTGACCAAAGATATTTTGTGTGTGCTCCATTGGTATATTAATTATTGTCTCCACTATGCTCATCCGTTTCTAACACCCTCCACTCGCTGTCATTGATTGGGTTATAATCCCACGCAGGCTCTTCCACAATAATTTTACCTGCACTTTTGCATGTACCGTTTTCCACTTTAACATCTACTCTCTGTTCTAAAATAGTAACACCTTGATTTGTTAATTTTTCTAAATAACGAAGTAACCGTTTATTTGCTAAAGTGGTCGCTTCTGTTTCCGAAAAAATTGCTTCTTCTATATTGTACTCAGAAATAGTGGTTTTCATAAAACTAATTGGAAGATAAAAATTCCGTACTAATTTTAAGGTACTAGCTTCCGTAATTATATCATAGTTAGTATAGGAATTTCTAGGCATATGGGAAAAAATTTTTTTACCGAACAAAGTAATGGAATAACCGTTTTTTTTATGATTCGTATACACCGGAAAAGTATATTTTAAAGGGAAGGAATCCTCATATTCAAAATAAGTACGTAGACTAATATCTCCATCTGCTAACACTGTTTTATTTTCAACCAAGGTTTCCCCATCTGCAACCACTGGCACTACACCAGATATTAGGATGTCACCTTTTTTTACAACACTACCAAGCTCTACTTTTGGTGTCCCGCTACGAACAACAATATAATTCACAATTCCATCTTTCGTAGCGACCAGATGAGCTGTATTTAACGAAGTTTTTTTTGTTTCAGAATTTAATTTTGGAAGTACTGTTTCAACGATACGAACAATCAATCTTGTTCCTTTGATCTCCGCTGATACCCAACCAATATCTGAGAAGTCCCTACGGATATTCTCTTCGATCCTCGGACATTCAATCGACTTAATCTTAACACCGCTGTACACTCCAGTTGTTTGCAAATATTCCATCAGTTGTTCTTCTGTATGCTTATATCCTCCTTCAATACTGATGTCCCAAATGTAAAGAGACATGGTATATACTAAAGCGCAAAAAAGTAGTATACCTAAATAGTATACTTTTCGTCGTATTACATGTCTTAAAAAGAAAGGAAAACCATGACGTTCTTTTATGTAGGGCACTGCTTTCGCCTTCCGTACCAGAGGCCTTAATTCACGATAGTCTTTTAGGAGTATATTGCAATAGATGACATCTTTTTCACCCAATTGCTTTTTATTTTTATTAACCCCGTAACTTAAGCCCCATAAAACAATGCCCTTCCCGCTGCATAAATTTATCAAATGCTCTGGGGAACCACCTGCCATCATAATATATAAGTATCCTCTTAACCAACGAATCAACCGTTTCAGCAAATAAATCACCATACCTTTCATACCGTATTACTTAAGTTTATGCACCTTGTTGGTAATATACGCTATGAATGATTCCAGTAACCTTTAATTCTTCCTTCGTATAATATGTAATCTTTAGATTCTTCCCTTCAATACATAGATTGCATATTTTTGTTGATATCTTAATCTTTTCGCCTGTATACTCAATTATCTTTCTATGGTTTTCAATACTGATAGAATTCCTTCCATTGATCGTTACAATCGGTGCACCAGCTATGATATCCGGCGGTAGCATCAGGTTCTGAGATATAATTTCCAGATAACTAATGCGTTCCGCTTTTCGTTCTTTCTCTTTTTGTTTACATAAATCGTAGAGTTCTTTATTTGCTTTGCCTTTATATTTATCATGATTGGATTTCACGGGTTTTTCTTTAAAAAACATACCATACCTCCTAAAAAACACTTATGTTCACTATAAGATATGAATATGCTGCTTGTTAGTATTCGTTACGTTTGGGACGATTTTATAGGAATCCAAGTCATTTCGATTTCTTCGTCATCCTAGACTTCCTAGGTCACAATCAATCTCTTCTCCATAAAAATAGCTTATATACTTAATATTTTTCATTCTTAAGTATATAAGCCACTATTGTTAATCCTAATATTTTTATTTTCCTAGGTTGCTATAAAAATTTTTAACTCTTATTCATCACTAGAATATGATACGCCTATATTAATATAACCCAAATGTTTTTGAAACATCTAATACAAATAATACTCCCTTACCAGGATCCTCTATCTGAATACATTCACTGATTGATTTCACTATTGCATCCGTTGTACCTTCTTCTGAAAGAATAAGTACAATTTCTTTTTCCGGTTCTATATCCATATGGAATAATTTTTGCGTTTCATGGATTCCTGAACCTCTGGCATTAATTACGGTCCCACCTTTGGAACCAGCTTTTTGTGCTGCCTCTATCACATCTTCTGCTTTACCTCTTTCAACTACTGTGAAAATCGAATTATACATTGTTTTTTCAACACCTGCTCTTTCTCTATCTTTCTTGTAGATACAGCCTCT
>DPVV01000357.1 GCA_003526525.1 Lachnoclostridium phytofermentans
TAAAGACATAGTAACAAAAGACGCTGCAACAAAAGAGGTAGTGGACTAGCAATAGACGATTAAGACTAATTATTAATGTAAAAGAAGTAAGGAAAAAATTCAACAAGAAGCAAGGATGCTTTCTAGAGAATTTTTTGTTCCTTACTTCTTTTTTATTCGCTATTTTTTCATTTACAAAAATAGGATAGACATTTTTTATAAAAGTTTCTAATTTAGCCAGATACATACTACAAATTACTTTGGGGATAGTAATCATACAATAATTTAATCGAAAGTGGACATGTCACGTAATTTGATTAATTACTACACGAAGACGCAAGATGGAAAGGAACTATTGTATGAAAATAGGAATTGTAGCAGATCTAAATGATATGAATCTAGATGTTTGGTTGTCTACTTATGCTTTGCAGGAAGCGTTAAAAGAAATGGAACATATGTCAGTTGTAATTCACCATTCCTTTTCAAATAGTGAGGAAGAAAAACGAGGGCCAAAAGAACTTGCTTATGAGTTTTATAATGTTGTGGAAGGAAGTTCAAGGCTAAGTGATGATGTTGGATATTATAAATTATTCGATATATATTTAGTGGCCGGTGAGAGAATGTGGCAGAAGGTAAAAAATAATGCCATTAAGGAATATTATCCAATCCATTATTTACGAGATTCTATCCTCTTAATGCAACAAAAAAGCTATCGCCCTCTTGCAAAGAAGAAATTAATTAACGAAGATTATCTTCTCGCTTATTATGAGCGTCCTTCTGAGGAAAAATTAGAGTTTCTTAATTTTCTTTTGGATGAAAAAGGCCTTAAGTTAGTATCAAACAGGATGGAAAATGCAGAACTTAAAAGCGTAAAAAACTATACAGATCAAGATATTAGAGAGTTCTTATCTTATCTTCGTCATGCCAAGGTTGTAATTACGGATTCAGGATTTATCTCGTTTATGGCTCTTCTATATGAAAAACCATTTTTATTACTATCGGAAAAAACACAGGAGGTATTAGAAGCAGGAATCTTAAAAGAATTAGGATTATCTAGCCTTATCCTTTCCGACTTTTCAACATTAAAAGATATTAATATCTACAACTCCTTATTGGCAACCTACGAAAATAATCTACAGGAATTTAGAAAACGTATCAAAGACTTTAGAAATGAGCATAAGAAAAAATTAAGCCAATTAATAAGATTAGCCAGTTATGAGACATATGTCGACTGTCCAACGGATATAAAAAAAATCGAGTGTTGTGGATGTACTGCTTGTAGAGAAGTATGTCCTTATAATGCTATTGAAATGAAGGCGGATGAGGAAGGATTTATCTATCCGGTTGTGGATCATGATAAGTGTGTCAAATGTATGCTTTGTAAAAAGGTCTGTGTAAAAAGAGAAAACCCTCAGACGATTAAGTATGAAAAAAGAGAAGATCCACAAACGACTACTAACGCAAAAAAAGAAAATCCGCAGACGAACTTTAATACAGAAAGTTACCCCTTAGTATACGCAGTAAATAATAAAAAACTTAAGGTGAGAACAAATAGTTCTTCCGGTGGTATCTTTCCAGAACTGGTCCAATATGTAATTGAAGAATTGAATGGATATGTAGTCGGTGTTAAGTTTGATAACGATATGAATGCAGTTTCTTCGATTGCACACACCATGGAGGAAGCAAAGGAATTCTATGGTGCTAAGTATACTAAGAGTGATTTTACTGGAATGTTCCGAAAGGTTAAGAGCCTTTTAGAGAAAGGAGAAACGGTTCTTTATTCTTCTCTACCATGTGAGGCTGCAGGGCTCCGTGCATTTTTAAGGAAAAGATATGATAATCTTATTGCAAGCGAAGTACTATGCCATGCGGGTCCATCTCCACTTGTATTTCGCAGGTATGTACAGTATTTAGAGTCACGTTTTCATTCAAAGGTTAAAAAAATTAACTTCAGAGATAAATCGAAGGGATGGCTAGCCCTAGATAATACCATGGTTGTTGAGTTTGCAAATCGGGAGCCGTTAAAGCTCCGCGCGAGAAGGAATAATTATTATCGTAGTTTTATTAAAGATAATATTGCAAGACCTGCTTGCAGCCAGTGTTCTTTTGTATACACCAATCGGGTTGGGGATTTAACGATGGGTGATTTTTGGGGAATACAGTATGCAAAACCAGAAATGTTTGACAATAAGGGTACTAGTATATTAATGGTTAATACTAAGATTGGTGAGAAGATTTGGAACATGATTTCCGATCGATTTGAATATGAAGAAAGCAACTTACAGGAAGCATTTCGTTACAATCATAAGAAGCCTATAAAATTAACAGAAAAGAGAAATGAATTCTTTGATCGATTTGAAAAAGAAGAAATCAATTCCTTGTTGCAAGAATTTAATGATTTAAAATAAATTTCATGGAATTTAATGATTTACAATAAAATTCTTTACCATTTGAAAGGATTAGTGATATAATAGTTTAAGTTAAGTGAAATATGACAGGCGAACGATAAATCTTTTGTCTAAAAAACCTGTGCATAAATAAAAGGCAATTTTCGCACTTCTTATTCTGGCAGTACAGTATCTGTGAGTAGATGGGGTATGCAACCTACTAAAAAGCCATGATTTCAAGAGTGAAAGAAAGGTATGATGTTAAAAGATGAAGAAACTAGAAGAGTATGTTAGAAGTATTCCGGATTTCCCTGAGGAAGGTATTGTTTTTCGCGATGTAACAAGTGTTTTACAAGATAAAGATAGTTTAAAGATGTCCATTGATCAGATGCAAGAAAACCTAAATGGGCTTGATTTTGATGTAATTGTCGGTCCAGAATCCAGAGGGTTTATCTTTGGAGTACCGATTGCATATAATTTAAATAAGGCATTTATCCCAGTTCGTAAAAAGGGAAAACTTCCTTGTGAAACCGTTGAGATGGAATATGCATTAGAGTATGGTACGGCTACGATTGAAATGCATAAAGATTCCATTAAACCAGGACAAAAGGTTGTCATTATTGATGATCTAATTGCTACTGGAGGAACTATTGAAGCAATCACAAAGTTAATTGAACAATTGGGTGGAGAAGTTGTTAAGATTGTTTTCCTTATGGAATTAGAAGGACTTAAGGGAAGAGAGAAGTTAAAGGGGTATGATGTAGCTTCTATCATAAAATATGCTGGTAAATAAAGCAGCATAATTGGAGGGTGTACAAAATTACTATTTTAAGCAGATGGGGGGTGTCTTTCTTTTGCGGAAAGATACTGTCTTAATGTAGGAAATGGGTTTGTACACTCTTTTTTCGTTCAAATCTTTCTAAAATCGCATGAAATTGGACGAAGAACAGTCATAGAATGTCAAAAAGATTGATTTTTTCAACTTTACTTATTATAATAGGAAGATAAGCTTATAAGCCCCCCAAAAATGAAAGGAATGGTTCTTATGGAGAAATCGTTAAATCAGAGTACAGACACAAACTTAGAACCGAAAAAACTTCATAATGATTGTGGCATTATTCAAAATGACACTTCTATTCAAAAGGATGGAAGTGCTTTTCTGAAGAATGAAAGTCCCATTCTAAAGGATGAAAGTCCCATTCTAAAGGATGAAAGTCCCATTCTAACGAACGGGACTGACTTAAAGCAGGATGAAACTGCCATCAAATATCAAAAAGACCGCAAAATAGGTGTTGTTCCATCTGATTTTACGAGTCCTGAGGAGCTCTATGAGATTTTGCTTAAGACCATTCGTGCCTATCACCCATCCACTGATGTAGGAATCGTTGAGAAGGCCTATAAAATTGCGACTTTTGCACATAAGGATCAGCTGCGAAAATCAGGAGAACCGTATATTATACATCCACTTTGTGTAGCGATTATTCTTGCAGAATTAGAACATGACAAGGAAACAATTGTCGCAGGAATTCTTCATGATGTTGTGGAGGACACAGTATTAACCGTAGCAGAGCTTACAAAAGAGTTCGGAGAAGAAGTAGCACTGCTAGTGGATGGTGTTACGAAGTTAACCAAATTAAATTATTCGAAGGATAAGGTGGAAATCCAGGCTGAAAATCTACGTAAGATGTTTCTTGCCATGGCAAAGGATATCCGTGTTATTCTAATTAAGTTGGCAGACAGACTTCATAATATGAGAACGATGCAGTACCAGACGCCTAAAAAGCAAATAGAAAAATCCAGAGAAACGATGGATATCTATGCCCCAATAGCACAACGTCTTGGTATTTCTAAAATAAAAATAGAACTGGATGATTTATCACTACAGTACCTAGAACCTGAAATCTATAAGGAACTGAATGAGAAAATTGCATCAAAAAAAGAAGAGCGGGAAGCTTTTATTAATAGCATCGTAGAGGATGTTGGAAAACATATTAACGAAGCAAATATTTCAGCAAAGATAGATGGTCGAGTTAAGCATTTCTTTAGTATTTATAAAAAGATGGTAAATCAAGGTAAAACCTTAGAGCAAATCTATGACTTATTTGCGGTACGAATTGTTGTGGACACTGTGAAGGATTGCTATGCAGCTCTCGGAGTCATTCATGAGATGTATAAACCGATACCGGGACGATTTAAAGATTATATCGCAATGCCTAAACCAAATATGTATCAGTCTCTTCATACCACTTTAATTGGTCCGAATGGACAGCCTTTTGAAATACAGATTCGTACTTTTGAAATGCATCGTACTGCAGAATATGGTATTGCTGCGCATTGGAAATACAAAGAAGGTCAGGATGGTAAAAATAATAGAGATACCGAAGAAGCAAAGCTTACCTGGCTTCGTCAAATACTTGAGTGGCAGAGAGATTTGTCGGATAATAAAGAATTTTTAAGTTTATTAAAGAATGATTTAGATTTATTCTCAGATAGCGTTTATTGCTTTACTCCAACGGGAGATGTAAAAAATCTGCCAGCTGGTTCCAACCCAGTAGATTTTGCCTATAGTATTCATAGTGCGGTTGGAAACAAGATGGTTGGCGCTAGGGTGAATGGAAGACTTGTTCCTATTGACTATGTGATTCAAAATGGTGACCGTATTGAAATCATGACATCACAAAATTCGAAAGGCCCAAGTAGAGATTGGCTCAATATAGTTAAGAGTACTCAGGCAAAAAATAAGATTAATCAATGGTTTAAAACAGAGTTAAAAGAAGATAATATCATCCGCGGTAAAGAGATGCTTGTTGCATACTGTAAATCCAAGGCAATTACCATGAGTGACTTATTAAAACATGAGTTTATGGATGTTGTAATGAAAAAATACGGTTTCCGTGACTGGGAATCCGTTTATGCAGCGGTAGGACATGGTGGATTAAAAGAGGGCCAGGTTATCAATAAACTGCAAGAGGAATTTACAAAGAAGAATCGGAAAGAAATGACCGATGAGAAGGTCCTTGAAACAATTGCAGATGTGAAGTTTGACCGACCAGCAGTTATGAAATCC
Source organism: Lachnoclostridium phytofermentans (assembly GCA_003526525.1). GTDB lineage: Bacteria > Bacillota > Clostridia > Lachnospirales > Lachnospiraceae > Lachnoclostridium. Next base: position 5,434 of record DPVV01000357.1, read on the forward strand.
AAAGGTGGTATTGTAGTACAAGGAATTCATGATGTTGCTGTCCACTTTTCAAAGTGTTGCTCACCAGTACCAGGAGATGAAATCGTTGGATTTGTTACAAGAGGACGTGGAGTTTCCATACATCGTACCGATTGTATTAATATGATTAACCTTCCATATGAAGATAGGGAACGATTAATTGATGCTGAGTGGAATATTCAAGAGGATAAGAAAAATGCTGGCTTATACACTGCTGAGATTAAAATCTATGCGAACAATCGGAATGGAGTTTTACTCGATGTATCAAGAATCTTTACGGAAAATAAAATTGACGTCATCTCTATGACGGTAAGAACGAGTAAACAAGGTACCGCAACGATTAGTGTGGGTTTTGAAATTAATGGAGTGGAACAGATGCATTTCATTATTGGTAAGCTTCGAGGAATTGAGAGTGTAATTGATATTGAACGTACTACAGGCTAATTAATAAGATAAGACTTAAGGTATTGTGAACGCATAGGAATGAAAGCTATAAATGGTAAGCATAATTACACGAATATGCTATTTATTCTATGATGGATTTGGAGGAAGTTATGAGTAAGATTAGGATTGATATGCTTACCCTTGGTGAGATCAGAACAAATTGCTTTATCCTCAGCAATGAAGATACAAAGGATGCAGTAGTAGTTGATCCAGGGGATGAATGCGAACGTATTTTAGAACATTTAAATCGTAATGAACTCAGCGTAAAAGCTATATTGCTAACGCATGGACACTTTGATCATATCATGGCTGCACAGGAGCTAGCAGCACTTACGAGAGTTTCCATCTATGCATATGAGTCAGAGCGTGAACTTCTTGCGAATCCGGGGCTTAATTGCTCTTCCATTTTTGGTAAGTCACTTACTTTAGCCCCTGTAGAAAGTTTGCGGGACCTTGAGAAAATTCAATTTGCTGAGATTGAATTTGTCGTGCTTCATACTCCAGGACATACAAAAGGCTCCGTATGCTATTACATTCCGGATGAACAGATTCTTCTAAGTGGAGATACATTATTTTTTGAATCAGTTGGACGTACCGATTTTCCAACTGGGAATAGTGAAGTGTTAATAAAATCGATAAATGAGCGGTTATTTCCCTTACCAAAAGAAGTAAAGGTATATCCTGGACATGGCTGTAGCACAAGCATTGGGTATGAGATGCAAAATAATCCGTATGTGAATGGAGAGGGAAGTTTTTATTAGATGATGCAAGTAACGATGATTGGGGAGGATTACGAGCAGGACATAGCGCCTTTGCTAAAGTCATTCTACCCAAAAGAAGAAATTAATATAAAGAAATATCAAACAGAAACGGAACAAGCGCTGTCTACTGAGACAACGCTTGTCTTACGACTATTCCTAGACCGATTTAAGGTTTCCTTATATGAGAATGCTATTCTAACGAAAAGCGAAGAGGAAATCTTATCCGAATATCCGCTAACAAGAAGTATATATCGTAATGCTCTTTTGCGTGTACTCTACCAGCTTCTTTCTGACTATACAAAGGAGGCTCTTCCTTGGGGAATCATGACCGGGATACGTCCTACCAAACAAGTACTCGAGAGACTTGAAGATGGGGTTACAGAAGAAGACATCGTGAAGTATCTAAAAGAGGAATACTATTGCTCTGATGAAAAGATTGCATTAAGTCTCAACGTAGCAAAGCGTGAGCATGGAATACTAAAGGATCTTAGCTATCAAAATGGGCATAGTATTTACATTGGTATCCCATTTTGTCCTAGTACCTGCCATTACTGTTCTTTTACTTCTTATCCATTGGAACGCTCCCAGCACTTAGTGGAGCCATATCTGATGGCTTTAACGAAGGAAATGGAATATGCATCTACTTGTTTAGAGAAACCATTAAGCACTATTTATGTCGGAGGTGGCACCCCAACGACACTTAGCGCGAAGCAATTAGAGTACCTACTAACTAAGGTCGACCATTATTTTGGTATCAAAGGGCTAAAGGAACTAACCGTGGAAGCAGGACGACCGGATAGTATTACTAGAGAGAAACTAAAGGTATTAAAAGACTTTGGTGTATCAAGAATATCGATTAATCCTCAATCCATGCGACAGAAAACCTTGGATTTAATAGGAAGAAAACATACCGCTACTCAGATTGAAGAAGCATTTTACTTAGCAAGGGAGATTGGCCATGATAATATCAATATGGATATTATTATCGGTCTAAGCGGAGAAAATCCTTCTGATGTCATATATACTCTTGATAGAATTAAGTCAATGAATCCAGATAGTTTGACCGTGCATACACTTGCCATAAAGAGGGCTGCTAGATTGAATACGCAAAAGGAACAATACAAGGATATGGAAGCAGTTCGCGTTATTGACATGCTAGCAGAAACAGTGAAATTTGCGAAAGAAAATAGCTATGATCCGTATTACTTATATCGTCAAAAGAATATGGCCGAAAATCTTGAAAACGTTGGTT
>DPVV01000062.1 GCA_003526525.1 Lachnoclostridium phytofermentans
AAGAAAAAGTACGCTTCGCGAACTTTTCCTTGTTATGAATAAATGGAGTATTGCAAATTAGGTAAACCTAGCTTTTTGCAATACTCCATTTTAAATATCGGATTATTAAAGTGGTAGTATCGTCTTTTTATATTCCTCATTTATAACTTGGGCAACGGAATTATAAATTGCAGAGAGTCCGCAAAATATACCTACGTAACCTGCAATGGTATGAACACTGTGTGAATCCATAAAATTAGCTAAAGCTAATAAGAAAAATAGTAATGTTAATGAACCAAATACAATACGTGATGCTATATTATGTTTCAAGGTACCGATAAACATAAATAAGGTAAAAATTCCCCATAGAAGAAGATAAAATCCAAGGCTGATTGAATCAGAGGAAGCAATAGACTTTGTTGGATTCATCCAAATCAGTATGAGTGACCACCAAAAGAACCCGTAAGCGGTAAATGCTGTGGCACCAAACGTATTATTTTTCTTAAACTCCATAATACCAGCTATAATTTGAGCAGCTCCTCCAAGAGCAAATCCCATTGCTACGGTAACAATGGATAGCGGTATTATACCTGCATTGTGAAGATTAAGTAAACAGGTTGTCATTCCAAATCCTAGCAAACCAAGTGGAGCTGGATTGGCAATCGTTGCTTTTGTTTCTGTTGACATAGTGTCCTCCCATTAAGTTGTTAAGGTGTTAATTAAACATAGATTGCTATTGTAGCATGAGAGTTATTAAATTGCAATTAGGAAAAACTGATTATAGACAGAGATCATAAGTATTAAAAAGTGAAACAGCCGGTAGGGGAGCTACCGGCTGTTTCGTTGAGGGGAGTATAAATAATTAATAAGGGGTTATATAGCGTATCAAAATTATGTAAGCTTACTAAGCAGTTTCCTGCTCACTTCGTATTCATAATTACTGATACATTTTTAATGATACTACATAAAAAGGGAAAAATCAATAGATAAATAAATCTTTTTTTAATTTTAGAAATACCATATATTTCCCTAATAAAATAAAAATAAAAAATATAGAATTGTGTATTATTTTGTAAGAAATGACAAGAAATGAGATAAGAAAAGATGTTAAATCTAATCCTCAGCAATGAATAAATATCAAAAGATTAGGCATACTAACTCATGTAGTTATATAATAAATATATTTTTAATAGGAGGACATACTATGTCATCAGAAAATAATAGCAGAAATGCAAACAGCAATAATAATAAGAGTTCTCAGAATTCTACACAGAACGCACAAAACGCACAGAACGCACAGAACGCACAAAACGCACAAAATGCACAGAATGCACAGAATGCACAGAATAACACAAAGAACTATTCTGGTAGTTCCAAGAATGCACAAAACAATCAGAACTACAAATAGTTATTATTAGCAAATATTATTTTGTAGGACAGAGAGTTTCTAATAAAAATATTTTATAAAAAATATAAGTAGTGTGTATATTCTATTGATTTTTGCCTAGGATGTAGTAATGTAAGACGATGAACTCTTATATTATTACATCCTAGGCATTTTTCTGTCAGTATAATACTTAAATCAATCACCATTTCAGTCGAATGGAATACTATATTGTAGAAAGATTTTCTTTCTTTGTATTCTATAAAAGGCGGTGTATGGTATGTATTTTGAAGGAGTGCGGTTAGAAGAGGTCAATCGTTATATCGGTGGAAAGGATGCTATTATTGTAGATTTAAGAAAAAAAGAAGATTATGATAAGGGCCATATTCCAAACGCTGTTAGTATACCATATAATTCTCCAGAGGAGCTTGCAGAAAAAGTTAGATATTTTAAGGTAATTATTTTATATTGTTACCGAGGAAATTTAAGTATGCTGGCAGCGAGAGATCTTAGTGGGATACAGGGAAAAGTTTATCATATTTGTGGTGGTATTCATGCCTATCCGTATCGTTTGGAACGTTAGTTCGTGATATAAACATTGACTGCAAGAGAAAAGAGAATTACAATGAGACCAGTGGTTTTTAGAAAATCAACGAAAGCAGTGGAATTCTTAGCTGTTTTGGTTGGTTTTCTATGCGCTATTTATGGCGTATTGTTTAAAAACAATTGGAGGTTAGAATGAGTCGATACGAATATATTGCACCATGTCATTTTGGTTTGGAGGCAGTGCTGAAGCGAGAAATTACAGATTTAGGTTACGAAATAGTCAGTGTAGAAGATGGACGAGTTATCTTTGCCGGAGATGAGACCGCAATCTGTAGAGCTAATATGTTTTTAAGAACAACAGAAAGAGTTCTTATAAAAGTAGCGAAATTCAAAGCGGAGACCTTTGAAGAATTATTTCAAAAAACAAAGGAGGTCCCGTGGGAACAATACATTCCTAAGGATGGTAAGTTCTGGGTTGCAAAAGCTACGTCAATTAAGAGTAAATTATTTAGTCCTTCCGACATTCAATCTATTATGAAAAAAGCAATGGTTGAAAGATTAAAGAACGTATATAAGGTGGAATGGTTCGAGGAGAGTGGGAATGAATATCCTGTCCGTGTTACCTTTATGAAGGATGAAATCACCATTGGCATTGATACTTCTGGTGTATCACTCCATAAGAGGGGATACCGTAAGCTAATATCCAAAGCGCCAATCACAGAAACTTTGGCAGCAGCACTCATTATGTTAACTCCATGGAATAAAGACCGTGTATTAATCGACCCATTCTGCGGTAGTGGTACATTTCCTATCGAAGCAGCCATGATTGGAGCTAGAATAGCTCCTGGTCTCAATCGTTCCTTCTTAGCGGAGAATTGGACGGATCTCATACCAAAGAAGGCATGGTATGAAGCAGCAGAGGAAGCAAATGATATGATTCTTCATGATATTGAAATGAATATTCAAGGGTATGACATAGATGGAGAAGTAATCAAAGCTGCAAAGCAAAATGCTGAGGTTGCAGGGGTGGATCAGTATATTCATTTTCAAAAACGTTCTGTTAGTGAGCTTAGTAGTCCGAAAAAATATGGGTTTATTATAACTAATCCACCATATGGTGAGCGTTTGGAGGATAAATCGGCAATGCCTCCTATTTATCATGAGATTGGACAAGCAATGAAACGATTAGACACTTGGTCTAGCTACTTAATTACAAGTTATGAAGATGCTGAAAAGCACATTGGACGTCAGGCTGATCGAAATCGTAAAATCTACAATGGTATGTTAAAGACTTACTTTTATCAATATATGGGTCCAAAACCACCGAAACGTTAAGAGTCTAACGAGGAAGTAGCGAAGCGGACTCCGAGTATCCCTTTGACAAGACAAAAGGATAAGGACTGAGGTAAAAAGTTCTCTATAAGAAGAGATAATTTGCCACAGTCCTTTTTATTATCTAGATATGTTTTGTCACCCAATCTTCGATATCTTTCATGATTTCTTCTGCATTCAATTCATTTAATAATTCATGCCTGCAATCTTTGTACATAATACAATCGATATTTTGAAATCCCAAACGTTTATGTAACAGAAATAAGCGCTCTACATCTTTTCCATAACGGCTGACTGGATCTTTCGTACCACTTGTAAAAAGAATCGGTAAATCTTTACGAACTAGTTTTATTCGTTTTGGTAACCCTGCATGATAATCTAAGTTAGCAAGATCCTCATAGAAGCTTGTGCTACATTGAAACCCACAGTAAGGATCATGAATATAAGCGCCAACATTCGGATTGTTACGAGATAACCAATCAAAATTAGTTCGTTCAGAAAGAGAGGTGTAGTGCTTCGTTTCGAATAATTGTTTATTCAAGAAGGCGGAGTAATGTCTTGCTCCCTTAAATTTCTTTATTGTATGTGCACATGCGATACCAATCCGGGATTTTGAGCGTGGATTAAAAGCTGTTCCTATTATGACAGCACAATCTAAGTCCTTAAAAAATTGCATCACATTTCTTGATACTAGAGAACCCATACTATGTCCAATTAAGATCAATTTGTTAGTACGGTTATTTTCTTTTAGATAAGTTAAGACATTAAAAGCATCAGAGATTAAAATCTTATATCCGTCATTATCAGCTATATAGCCAAGGTCTTCAAGTTTCTGATCCGTACCATGACCCCTATGGTTATATCGATAAACGTCATAACCACAACTGTTTAAATAATCAGTAAAGATTTGATAGCGCTTATGGTGTTCTGCCATACCGTGAAGCAATAATATTGTGCCTTTTACGGGCTCTGTCTGGCATAACTGAGGGTAAAGAATTGTTTCATACCCATCTTTTTGAACTACAATAGGATTTGTTGCTTTCAATTCAAAATCTCCTTTCTTACCTAGGAAATAAGTAGCATAAAAATACATCATATGTACCTTGGCTACTCCTTATATTATAAGTTGATTATAGGAAAAAGGCAATAAAATCCTAGTAATAACTTGTGGATAATAACAATTGAATCGGTATAAGATAAAAAAATAAAGTGAAAATAATTATGCTTAACATATAAAAAAATGTTAATGAAAGCAGTTTCATGCCGATATATATATAAAGTTTAATTAATTAACTATTATAGTGTTAGGAGGAACAAAAGTGCCAGAAGATAGGATATTGAAGCGCGCAGCAGCTTACAGTGTTTTGCTCATGGCCTGTGTATTACTAATTCCTTTTGTACTTAAACTAGAAAAGGGAAAAGTAACGTACGCTGGTATATTTCCTATGCTTCCAACAACAATTTCTACTATGCTTCCGATTGGTGAGAAAGAAAGCTTAAAGCCCCTATCATATCAAGAGGATCCTAACTGTGAACAGAATGCCAAGCAGCAAATACCTGGTGGTATTTCAGAGGATATAAAGGAAAGGCTAGGTAATAACTTTATTGTAGTAGAAAAGCCCTCTCATTTATCAAATTCAGCTATGGCTGAATTAATCGATGAGTCCGTGGATCGACGGATACGTTTCATTATTACAGATTCCTTTGAAACAAAGATAGAAGAGAACCAAATTTATCGAATGTATCAGGGGAACTATTTTAAAGGGAAACCAGAATCCGAGATTCATACCAAAGATACAACCAGTAACCAAGCTTCAACGACTGGATCAAACGAAAATTCACCAGATAAAGAGGAATTAGAAAATATAACTGTCACTGATTGCATAAAGAGTCTTCAAGTAAACAGTTATGCTTATCCTGAAAATGAGTGTTTTAAGACCGAGATAACATTGGAATTAAACAAAACCTATGCTTATTTATTTTTTGAGGACGATTACAACTACTATATTTCCCTAGTGCGTCCGAAAGATATTTATGATAAAATCATTGTTGTAGATGCTGGACATGGTGGATATGATTCTGGAACTTACTCAAGGGATTTCGTTTACCATGAAAAAGATATGAACCTTTCTATGGTACTAGAGCTAAAAGAATTATTAGATAAAGAGAACATTAAGGTTTATTATACCAGAACCACGGATCGTGGACTTACTCTTAATCAGCGAGTAAACCTGGCAAATGATGTGGAGGCTGATCTTTTCTTAAGTTTTCATTGTAATGCAAATGATGAACGTGGTGTACACGGTACAGAGGTGCTTTATAATGAGAAACAAAATGATTGGACGAGGATGAATTCTAAAGACTTTGCAGCTATTTGTCTAAAAGAAGTTGTGAAGGAAATTGGCTTAGAAGACAGAGGACTGGTTCCACGTAGTAAAGATGTATATATCGTAGGAGAGGCAAATGTACCAGTTGCATTAGTAGAAGTTGCATTTATGTCAAATCAAGGAGACCTAAACTTCTTAACTAGTAAGGAAGGAAAACAAAAGGTTGCGAAAGGTGCATACGATGCGATATTGTCTGCTTATAAGAAATTAGGGCAGGAAGATAAAGGACAAATGGCAGTAATGAGATAATGGTATGAAAAAAACATTTCATGTTTCTTATTGATGACAAGGAAAAGTTCGCGAAGCGTGCTTTTCCTTGTTATTGCTATATCATATCTACATACAGATATGGTATATTAGGTGTTAGATATTAGATTAGAAATTAAAAGTAAGGAAGCTAACGATGAGAAAGATTATTTTTGCAACATCCAACGAAGGAAAAATGAAAGAAATAAGGATGATATTAAAAGACTTGGATTATGAAGTGGTATCCATGAAAGAAGCTGGAATAGAAATTTCAATTGAAGAAACCGGAACAACATTTGAAGAAAATGCTATAATAAAAGCAAAAACAATTATGGAAATGACGGGAGAAATTGTTTTAGCTGATGATTCCGGACTTGAAGTTGATTACCTTAAGAAAGCTCCAGGGGTATATTCAGCTCGTTATCTAGGAGAAGATACCTCCTATGATATTAAGAATAATCATATCTTGTCCTTGCTTAAAGGAGTAGCAGAAGAGAAACGTTCGGCCAGGTTTGTATGTGTCATTGCATGTGCTTGGCCAAATGGAGAAATTAAGGTGAAAAGAGCAACCATTGAAGGAACTATCGGATATGAGATCGCTGGTGAAAAGGGATTTGGTTATGACCCAATTTTTGTTGTGCCAGAGTACGGTTGTACTACTGCAGAATTAACACCAGAGCAAAAGAATACAATTAGTCATAGGGCGAAAGCGTTGAATGCAATGAAGGAAGAATTATAGGTTTAGGAGAGCGCACATGAAGATACTAATTGTAAGTGATTCCCATGGAAGATATACTAATTTGGAAAGAGCAATAAAAAAGGTTTCTCCTATTGACATGTTAATCCATCTTGGAGACTTAGAAGGTGATGCATCGTATATTAATGAGATTGCTGACTGCCAAGTTGAGATGGTTTCAGGAAATAATGATTATTTTACCGACATACCACGTGAAAAATTTTTAGAAATCGGGAAATACTATGTAATGTTAACGCATGGTCATCGTTATGGAGTAAATTATGGAACAGAACAACTAAAAGAGGCAGCTGTATTAAATGGTGCAGATATTGTAATGTTTGGACATACTCATCAACCTTTGATTGATTTGGCGGAGGATAACCTTTCTGTCATTAATCCTGGTAGCATTACACAGCCTAGACAAACAGGGCGAATACCAACGTTTATTATAATGGAGATTGATGCAAAAGGAGAAGCGCATTATACACTGAATTTCATTGAAGATAGTCTGTAAGATATTCCTAAATAGTTAGTGGTATAAACTGGATATAAAATCTTATAAAAAAAGTGTTGACATTCACCTTTTTGTCATATATAATAACTCTTGCGTCTGACAGAGAACACTTCTTAAGGATGCACAACAGAATGATGTGTGGTTTTATTTACCGGGGTGTGGCTCAGTTTGGCTAGAGTGCTTGATTTGGGATCAAGAGGTCGCAGGTTCGAATCCTGTCACCCCGACTGAATAACAAAACACGCATGCGGGTGTAGTTCAATGGTAGAACACTAGCCTTCCAAGCTAGATACGTGGGTTCGATTCCCATCACCCGCTTGATGTTTGGCATAACATCGAAAACATATGCTAAATGTGCTAGTAGCTCAGTTGGATAGAGCATCGGCCTTCTAAGCCGGTTGTCGGGGGTTCGAATCCCTTCTGGCACATTTTTTCTTTCAAAAAGAAAAATCTTTGTGGTGGGTATAGCGCAGTTGGTTAGCGCGCCAGATTGTGGCTCTGGAGGCCAAGGGTTCGAATCCCTTTATCCACCCTAGCAACAATGTGTTGTAAATATTAATTCTTTTTATAATAAAAGATTTTAATAGTGGGCTATCGCCAAGCGGTAAGGCACAGGACTTTGACTCCTGCATTCGCTGGTTCAAATCCAGCTAGCCCAGCTGCTAAGTGATTTAGCAAAATGGGATATTAGCTCAGTCGGTAGAGCACTTGACTTTTAATCAAGGTGTCCCGGGTTCGAATCCCGGATGTCTCATGACAGAGCTAGAGAGTTGTTTTACAACGAAATAACTCTGTTGGGAAAGCAAAAAAGAATTGCTATAATATGCGGATGTGGCGGAACTGGCAGACGCACTAGACTTAGGATCTAGCGGGCAACCGTGCAGGTTCAATTCCTGTCATCCGCATTAGTTTTTTCTTTTTATGTATTTCTTTAGAATACATACTTTCCATAAAAAAGATGGCATATCTTTTTATATTGCCTCGGGGTGTGGCTCAGTTTGGCTAGAGTGCTTGATTTGGGATCAAGAGGTCGCAGGTTCGAATCCTGTCACCCCGATAATTTAAACAAGAAAAAGTAGATTTTTTATACTTTTCCTTGTCATGTATGGTAAGAGGCGAGAGCTTCTTTTTTTTTTGCTCTGCGTCAAGTTTTGGGTATAGTTCCAATGGAACTCGCCGGATACTAGGTGTAGAGCTATTTTTGATTTATAGGAAATTTGTCTCTCAGAGGAATGCGTACTCACCCTGCATACTTTCAATTCCAATTATCTTCTGATATAATAAAAATTGGAATTTATTTAGTAGTATGTTAATTAAGGAGGTTTCATTATGGCAATAGTTTATGTATTTTTAGCAGATGGATTTGAAGAAATTGAGGCCCTCACTGTAGTAGATTTACTGCGTAGAGCAAGCGTTGATGTAACTACAGTTTCAATAACTGAAAATATTCTTGTTCATGGGGCTCATGGAATTGATGTTATGGCCGATATATTATTTAAAGATGATTTATCAGAAGCTGATATGTTGGTTCTGCCAGGCGGTGGACTAGGTACAAAAAATTTATTAGCCCATGAAGGACTTAAGAGTTTACTTATAAACTACGAAAAGAAAGATCGTTACTTAGCGGCAATTTGTGCAGCCCCATCTATCTTAGGGACGCATGGATTACTGAAAGGAAAACATGCAATCTGTTATCCAGGATTTGAGGATAAACTTACTGGTGCTGTTGTAACGAACGATAAGGTTGTCGTAGATGGAAATTTTATTACGAGTAAGGGGGCAGGTACTTCAATAGAATTTTCTCTAGAACTAATAAAGATTCTTTGTGGAGAGGAAACAGCCAACCAGATATTAGACGGGATCCAGTATCAGTTGTAACTTGTTGTGATGATAAGCCAAGGATGGCGAAAATTAGTTGTTTTGAGATTATAAATTTAAGTCTTCGTTATCCTTAGTACAAACTTCATATGCGCAGGATAAGCGCAGGATTGGGGGATAAGATGAAAGAAATAAAAGAGGAATACAGTTATATTGTTCGTAGGAACAAAGAGTCAAAGCATAGGGGTAGAGTAAAAAAAGCAATTACGATTTTTACTACTCTAAGTTTACTTGTAGGATCATTTTTGATGTTTGATCAATTAGCACCACAAATTGCATTCTCCAAGGAAGAGGACACGGAATCAGTAGATCAAGCTAAGGTGAAATCAGTGAGGGAGATTTCCTTATTTGATAGTATAGAAGTAACAGTACCTGCCGCCGAATTAACGACAGTAAAGCCTCTTACTAATGATGGTACAATGGTGAATGTTAGGGTGGATTATACAACTGAAAAGCTCTTTGTTTCAAGTTCTAATAGTAGTAAATTTTACTTCTCACAAGATAAGATGAAAACATGGGAAAGAATTTCTGATACTAGTCTCACTAATGGTATCGATGTATCAATTTTTTTAAAAACATCTGATAGTATAATATATTTTAAAGGCAATAATGATAAAGCTATTGCTGTGGTTACTTTACCGAAAGAAGATAAGGACTTTAAGGTAAGCTATTATGTTGATAAAGGTGTTGGTAAATTAAAATTTGAAAACCAAACAAGGCCTGTTGAATATCGCAAGGGACCAAATGGGAAATGGGATGATTGTGATAGTAATTTAGTTTTATCAAGCTATGAGATTACCGGATATACCTTACAGTTCCGCCTAAAAGCAATACCAGCTTTTAGAGCTGGAAAGATTGTTAATGTTAAGATTCCAAAACGTGAGGCACCTCCAAAGATTACTGTAGACTATTCAAAAATGGAGGTTTCTGGACTGAAAGCTGGTTCTACTTATTATTATAATAATAAAGGAGAGCTAAAACTATTTGCACCAGCAGATGCAAAAGTAAAGACCTTAAGTCTTTATAATTTATTATCCACTACACCAAATACTCAATTTACAGCAGCCAGCGTTGAGTTTTATACCGCAGGTACAGACAAGAAAGTTGCTAGTTCTACTATTGTAGTAGAGATTCAGGGACAGCCGCAGGCTCCAACTGGTAATGTTTTTGCTTTAGATAAAACCACAGTGACATTTCCACAGGCTACGAAGACTACTCCTTACGAATATGTTGTTCTTCATCAGGGTGAAAATTTAGATTTATCTAAAGTAAAATGGACGAAAGTGACAACAAATAAATCATTTGAAATTAAAAAAGTAGGAAAAGCAACACCTGCACCGGGAGATGTTATCTACTATCGACTAGCATCTACTATCAACAAAGAGACAAAGGTGGTAACACCTGCTTCTGTGTACGTATTTACTCCGATTACAAATGTGCCAATTACGAAATAATTTAACATTTAATTTTCTTTCGTAATAACCACAAAGCGATTAAATTTGGGATAGTCATGAAAGCATTAATTAAATCAGAACTTTCCCATACGAGTTCCAATGACATGATAGAACCAAAAAATATCATAAGGATATAAACAAGGCGGTAGATATCGATTCCTTTTTTCGGGAAGAGGTATTCTACCGCTTTTTCGCCGAAAAAGCTCCAACCAATTAAAGTTGCAACAGCGAAAGCGACTAATGAGATGCGGAGCATGAATACGCCAAACGGAATTTGAGCAAAAGCTGCGGTTGTTAATTCGCTCATCGATAATCCTTTAATCGAATCTGGATTTTTAAGTATGGTAGATACAATGATAAGTCCGGTAAGAGCGCACATAACAACAGTGTCCCAAAAAGTTGCACTCATGGAGACTAGGGCTTGATTTTTATAACGAAGATCAAGTGAATCGGAGTGGTATTGTGTATCTTTTGTGGTATTACTGGATGGAACAGATCCCGATAAGGAACTATCATCTGGTAAAGCGGAGCCACCTGCCGCAATTGCTGCAGAACCTAGTCCTGCCTCATTTGTAAAAAGTCCTCGTGAGATGCCATACCTTGCAGCAATGCTAATAGAGCCACCAAGAACACCACCAGCTACAGCTTTTGTTGAAAAAGCGGTTTTCACTATAGTGCTAAGAGCTGGCAGTACAAAGGGAAGATTAACAAAAAGAATTAATACACATGCTGCAACATAAAAGATAGCCATCGCTGGTACTAACTTCATACAAACATTTTGAATGGAATTGACGCCTCCGACAATGACAAGACCGATTAAGAAGGCAACAATAATTCCGGATAGGTAAGGAGAGATACCAAGTGCTTTCGTAGCATCTGTTATCGAGCGAGCTTGTGTAGAACCTCCCATACTAAATGCTACGAATAAGGTGGCGACACAGAAAATAACAGCCAACCACTTGCTATGTAAACCGTATTCAAGAGCATACATTGGCCCACCACGATAGGTACCATCTGGCTTTTGTTTACGATACCTCATACCCAAATAACATTCTGCATATGTGGTTGCCATTCCAAAAACACCAGTAAGCCAACACCATAGAACAGCTCCTGGGCCACCAAGGGCAATTGCAGTTGAAATTCCCACAATATTACCTGTTCCAAGGGTAGCAGCTAATGTTGTAGTAAGAGTTTTAAAACTACTAGAATTCCCATGGGTATCTGTTTTAGTAGAAACAGAATTCCGTATTCCTTTT
>DPVV01000151.1:0-1414 GCA_003526525.1 Lachnoclostridium phytofermentans
AGCGGGGGACATCTTCTGTAAAGTTATATCCATTCTATTTTTGTAATTATACCGCAAATTATAAAAATTACAATGTCTTCCACCTCTTATTATTATTTTGTAACAAGAAAATGGCTCTTGCAAACTTTTTCTTGTCATACATATTTCTACCATAACTGTCGGAATGTTCTGTTGACATCCCGATTTAAATTGGATAATATAAGTATATATATTTTCCCATTTGCTATAGTTTTACAATGAAACTTAGCATGAAAAGGAGCGCTAATGTATCACTTTATCATAAACCCACATTCCAAAACTGGAAAAGCCAAAGATTTATGGCAAGGGTTAAGAAAACGTTTAGAGAACGAAGGCATAGACTACAAAGAATACTTTACGACCGGACGTGGTCATGCTACCCAAATTTCAAAAGAAATCTGTGCGATAGACAACGAAAAAAAAACAATTGTTATTGTTGGTGGAGACGGAACTGCAAATGAAGTCATTAACGGTATTGACAATTATGAAAACGTCCTACTTGGATACATACCAATGGGCTCTAGTAATGATTTAGCACGTGGATTATTATTACCAAAAAATCCAGCGGAGGCCCTAGATAGAGTGCTAAATCCAAAAAAGATACGTGCCGTTGATCATGGACAAGTAACATTCCAGGATGGATTCTCTAGAAGATTTTCAGTTAGCTCAGGAATTGGCTACGATGCTGCAATCTGTCAAGTTGCTCTAACATCTAAGATTAAAAGTTTTTTAAATAAAATTGGAGTAGGTAAATTAACTTACCTCCTAATCGGAATCAAAGAAATCTTCGCATCTATACCATGTGATGCTACTGTAATAGCAGATGGTATCACTTATCCCATTAAAAACTTAATATTCATGGCATCCCTCATCCAAAAATGCGAGGGTGGTGGACTATTAATGGCCCCCGATGCCAGTGATAATGATCGAAAACTTTCTATTTGTTTGGTATCAAACATATCAAAATTAAAAATATTGTTTGTAATGCCAACCATTTTTTTTGGTAAGCATACCAAGATTAAAGGTGTTCAGATGATTACTTGTAGCTCTGTATCCATTCACACCCATTCCCCATTATATGTTCATACAGATGGCGAAACACATGGTCGACATACGGATATAACACTTAGTTGTACCAGTGATCAAGTTAGCATAATAACCTAAAAATCAATATCACAATAAAAAAATTATATACAAACGAATAACCTTTAGAAAACGTAAGTTTTTTCTGGTTATTCGTTTTTCTATGTTTTGTTTTTCCCGAATCACTTTTTTCTCGAATACTTTTTCACTAAAATAAAATTCTCTTTACTTTACATCTTTCTTTTGTATATTTCTTTCTTTATCTCATCCATTTAGTCTTTACTCCAAAAATCCTCTAATAGTTCCTGCATTC
>DPVV01000151.1:1479-14530 GCA_003526525.1 Lachnoclostridium phytofermentans
TCATACTGCTCCCATTCTCTTGGGAATAGATTTTTATACTGAGAATTTAAAAAACGTTCATCAAGCAACAAAATTGCTCCTTTATCTTCGACTGTACGAATCACTCTACCAGCAGATTGAAGTACTTTATTAATCCCTGGATATAGGTACGCATGATCAAAGCCTGTTCCGCTTCGATCATCATAATATCCACGGAATAATTCCCTCTCGTTACCTACCTGAGGTAATCCCGTTCCTACAATCACCGCACCAATCAAACGATCATTCTTTAAGTCTATTCCTTCAGAAAAGATTCCCCCCATTACACAGTAACCAACCTTAGTGCTCGTAGGATTTTCCTCAAACGCAGCTAAAAACTCCTCTTTTTCAAGTTCCCCCATACTAGTCTTTTGTAATAAAATATTTGGAATTCTACCCTCACTTAATATTGCAATTTGCTGCAACATCTGATAAGAAGGAAAGAATACAAAATAATTACCAACCTTCGCATTTACAAAGCCTTCGATATAGGAAACAATCCTCTCATACTCTTCTTGCCCCCGCCTTGTATATTTTGTACTGACATCTTTTGCTATCATGAGTAGCCTTTTTGAAATATCAAATGGAGAAGGTGCATAAATAGCATAATCCTCCTCAGAACCCCCAAGCTGTTCCTTATAATACGTAATTGGTAATAACGTTGCAGAGAAAAGGATGGCACTCCTTCCTTTGTTTAAACAAGTCAATAAGTTTCTTGCAGGATCCATACAAAGAAGCTTTACACGAAATTCCCCTCTCTCGTCATAGTCGGAGTAAATTAGATAGTCCTCTCCTAATATATCGTGAATAGCAAGAAAATTTCGCAAATCAAAAAATAACTGTGAAACGACCTCTCTGCCTTCAAAGTCACCATTTTCCTTAAAAAACTCTTCATATTCTGACATAAGTCTTAAAAGAGGTAGTACCAAATCATTCACATCTTGCAATACTTCTATTTCATCACAACCACGCTTTAACCGAAGCATTACCTCATTACAGGCCTCTAGCCTCTTCACCATTGCCTTAGACTTTTCTTTTATAATACCTTTTACGGTTAAAAAATCCTGTTTATACAACGTGGCGCTGTACATTTCTCTTGCTCTGTCTACTAAATTATGAGCCTCATCAATCAGGAATACATAATCTTGTTTCTTATCATTCTCAAAGAATCTTCTTAAATACACATTGGGATCAAAAGCATAGTTATAATCGCATATAATTCCATCTGCCCATAAGGTCACATCAAGACACATCTCAAACGGGCATACACAATGCTTCTTAGCATACTGTTCAATCAGTTCTCTTGATATTCGTGATTCACTCGTTAATAATTCAAAAACGGCATCGTTAACTCTGTCATAATGTCCTTTTGCCCGTTCGCATGCCGCTGGATTACAGTTAGGCTTATCTAAGATACAAATTTTATCTTTTGCTGTTATCGTAACAAGTTTCATCGATAATCCCCGCTCCAAAAGCAGCTGATAAGTATCCTCTGCAACGGTACGTGTAATCGTCTTAGCAGTCAAATAAAAGATTTTTGAAACAAAACCTTCTCCCATCGCCTTCACTGCCGGAAATACTGTTGAAATCGTTTTTCCAACTCCAGTTGGGGCTTCTATATATAACTTTTTATCCCTTATTATCGTTCGATAAACCCCCGTCACTAAATCTCTTTGACCAGGGCGATACTCAAAAGGAAAATCAATCTGTTTAATGGATTCATTTCTACTCTCCATCCACTTAATCTGCCATGCTGCCCATTTACAATACTCATTGATCAAATTCTGGAACCAGTTCGATACTTCCTCAAATTTCAGTTCTTCCGATAGAATCCTCACTGCCTCTGTTTCAATGTGACAATAAGTAATCTGAATACCTATCGAATCCAGTCCTCGTTCCTTAGCATAAATATAGGCATAGCATAATGCTTGCGCACGATGAACTGGAATCATCTCAGTAATCTGACTGATATCAGCATAAACACATTTTATCTCATCAATGACAACATGGATGTTACCTTCTGTTTCATCCTCCAACGGAGGATGTTCTTCCAAAGGATGGTTTTCCTCCTCCTGATAATGTTCCTCTAAAGGATGGTTTTCTTCTAAAGAAGGATGTTCCTCTGAAGGAGGGTTTTTCTTCTTAGGAGGCTCTATATTCGTGATAATACCATCCGCTCTACCTTCAATAATTAGCTCAAAATCGATATCTTCTCGCGACACCGGAACCGTAACACGAAGTGCCACTTCTGGCTGATACTCTGAGCCCATTCTTCGTTGAATTTTTCGATGTAGCCTGCTACCTTCCTGCATAGCATCAGGGTCCCTTTTTCCAACGGAATTATCTAAGTCCCCAGATTTCATTATAAATTCTACTAGATTACGAACAGATATCTTTATCGATTTTAAATCAGTATAAGACATTTGGTTTCTCCCATCTCTTAGTTCTATGTAATGATCAAATAGCTAATTTAACCTCATCAGGGAAGTCCTCCGCTTCTTTAAGCAAGGAGTAAGGTTTGTAATGAGAATATCCGCCTTGACCCTCTTAAAACGTTCTTTTCTTATTCTTTCTTAAGTCATGGAAACTATGCTTTTTATTATAGCATTCAAAAAATTAAAGAACAAGTGTTTTGGGGTTTTAATACAAAGTAGAGCCTTGCATTTTTCTATTGAATCTGTTATAGTCAAATGGTGGAATTTAACTTCCACAATTTTGAGAAGTGAGGTATAGAAAATGGATAAACATGAACATGGCGATGACTGTAACTGCAGCAGTGATGAATTTTTTCATGACCAAGTAACATTAACATTAGAGGACGATACCGAAGTTGTTTGTGATATTATAGCTGTATTTCCATGCGGCGAGAAACAATACATTGCATTACTTCCAGAAGATGCTGGAGAAGAAGGCGAGGTATTCTTATATGAATTCATCCAAAATGGTGATGAAATCGAATTAGAATCCATCGAAGATGATGCTGAATTTGAAGCTGTTTCTGAAGCATTTGATGAGTTCTTAGATTCTGAAGAATTCGACGAATTATTTGGCGAAGAAGAAGCAGAGGATGAAGAATAAATAAAAGGACATTGCGTAAGCAGATCCCTAAAAAGCACGCTTCGCGTGCTTTTTTCTAATCATGAATTATAAAGTGAGAGTCGCGATAAAACCATCAGGAAGTGTGGTAACTTCCAAGGATTCATTGCTCTCACTTTTTTCAATACTGACTAACTTAAACTACTTTTATCATTTGATTACGTATACAAAATTCCATATCAAGCACCTTTGGAAGAAATATCTTATCAAATTGAATTGTTAGCTTATTCTCTTCCATCTTCTTAATGCTTCCCTCTCCATAGATGGAATGAAGGATCCTCATCCCTTCTCTTAATTCCATTGGACTGATAAGTAATTCACCGACAAATCTGGAGGCAGCTAATTCTTTATTATACCGCTGTTTTACATAAAAGATATGAAGATAACTCTTTGCTCTCGTCATCGCTACATAGAACATCCTTCTCTCTTCCTCCATATCCTCTGGTACCACTGCTTTTTTATGGGGTGTTATTCCTTCATTTGCATCCATAAGGATAACCACATCAAATTCCAATCCCTTGGATGCATGAAACGTAGTTAATATCACACCATCTACATTTTTTTGATTCTGTTTTAATGCCTGTTCCTTTAGTCCATCTTTGTACTCATCAATGTGATTTAACCATTCCTCATGCGTTTTATATTCTCTTGACTCTTCTTGAAGCTCTGATAGAACGTCATAAAGTTCTTCTACCTTTATTCTACGAAAGGTCGCATATTCCTTTAAGTATTCATCATAACCAACTGCCCTACGAATATAGTTGATCGCTGCATATGGATTTGTCCTGCGAATTAGTGTTAAATCATAAACTAATTTATCAATTCGTTCTACAACATAAGGTTTTTCCATATAAAATTCCCTTATTGTATTAAAATCTACATCTGCCTGCTCTAAAGCCTCTCTACTAATATACCGTTTTGGTCGATTCATTACCTGTAAAAAAAGTCCCCTCTCCCGAATTCCCAAGGATAACTTAATATAGCAAATTAAATCCTTGGCAATCCAGTGCTCATAGATGTTTGGTAAACTATCTCTCATCTTAAATGGTATGTTATACTCCATAAATTTTGTAACGAGTGATCCTGGTTGCGTGTTCGTTCGATAAAGAACGGCAATTTGAGAATATCGCATCCCCATCTTACGATAATGATCAATCCCCTCAAGAATGGCTTGATTTTGCGCTTGTAAATCAGTGAATGACTTTACATCAATCTCGTTTCCCGGCTCATGTATCGATTGTATCTCTTTTGGAAATCTCTTTTTGTTATTACCAACGACTTTCAGTGCACCTGTGATAATATTCCCTTTGGAACGATAATTTTTATTTAGAACAACCTTCTTTACTCCCTTATATTCTTCTTCAAATGATAACATGATTTCTGGCTTTGCACCTCGAAACCGGTAGATACTCTGATCATCATCACCCACGATAAATAGATTGTTTTTAGGTCTCGCTAGCATCTTGATAATTTCATATTGAATACGATTGATATCTTGAAACTCATCAATTAGGATGTATTGGTATTTCTGTTGCCATAAGGACAATATGTCAGGTCTTTCTATTAATAGCTCGTAACAAAGAAGCAACATGTCATCAAAATCAATCTTATTTTGATGGCGTAACTTCTTTTCGTATTCTTTGTATATTTCCCCAAACGTCTCTTCGGAACAATTCATCGAGTAGTAATTCGAGATATCCATATTCTCTCCCTTAACTAAACTGATTTCCGATCCAATCCCTTCTAAAAATTCTTTCTCATCTTCTATTTCAAGATCCATTGATTGTATGATATCGCGTAAAAGGCGGTATCTTTCTTCTTCCGTTATAATATTAGAAACGCTGTAGTTATAAGCATATCGTAATATCTTAAAAAAGATTGCATGGAAGGTTCCAAAATTAACACCAAATTTCCCTTGTCCCATTAATCGATCGAAGCGTTCCTGCATCTCCATAGCAGCAGCTTTGGTAAACGTGATTACTAGGATATTACTTGGTGAAATACCATACTGTTCTATAAGATACTGCGTTCTTCTTATGATTACTAAGGTCTTCCCGGAACCGGGTCCCGCTAGAACAAGCATGGGGCCTTTATGATGTTTAATCGCTCTCTCCTGTGCTTCATTCACTGTTTTCATAACTGACCTCTATTTCTACACTAACACTTGTGCATCTTAATTTATGTAAGGATTATACCTACATAATATTACATTGAAATAACACTCTATTTACTCTTGTACTATATCTTTGTACTTCTATCATGTGTTATAAGAGTTGGTAACAAAGCTTTTCATTAGTAGGCTTGGAATAACCAGGCCTTACCTCAGCTCGCAAGAGACTCCAACTTAACTCGCAAGCATGCTTTGATTCTCCTTAAGCATTTGAACCTTTAACTCTCATATAACAGATACTAACTACTCCTATCATACCATAGAAAAAAGCGTGCTCCTAGTAGATCGTACAGAAAAAAAACAGTATCTCCCTTGTGCATATTGAACATGGAAAATACTGTTTTCTATCATTATAATCTTTCAGAGTGGGCATTCCTTCTAAGTGAGTAACTTTTCACTTAAAGAGTGCATTCCCTCTTTTAGAGTGCATTCCCTCTTCTAGAGGGAAATTCCTTTCTTATAGGGAGCTGCTTAACTTATCAATTGCGATACGCATTCTTCTAAGACTTTCCTCTTTTCCAAGGATACTCATAACTTCATATGCTCCACCTGGTGTAGACTGCTTACCGGATACTGCGGTACGAACTGGCCATAGCCCCTGACCATTCTTAATTCCATTTTCTGCAATATAACCCATTAATACACTTTCAATAGAGGAAACTGAGTAATCGTTTAATTCCTCAAATCTTGGAAGAACATCTTGTAATACCTTTAAAGAATTCTCAGAGTCCGTCTTCATCTTCTTATGAGTATACATAGCGATATCATACTCAGGAAGCTCCTCGAAGAAATCAATCATCTCCGCAATATCAAGGAAGGTCTCTATTCTAGTCTTTACTAAATCAGCTATAAATTTCAAATCGTAGTCTTTCGTAACTACTTTCTTAATATATGGAAGTGCATACTCATAGTATTTCTCACTGTCCATTCTCTTAATATATTCCCCGTTCATCCAACGAAGCTTATTCATATCGAAAACCGAAGGAGATTTATTGATATGAGTATAATCAAAATCACGTACTAATTCTTCTAATGAGAAGATTTCTTCATTTGTTGTGGAACTCCAACCAAGAAGAGCAATAAAGTTAACGATTGCTTCTGTAACGAATCCTTGCTCAATTAAATCTTCAAAAGAGGAGTGTCCGCTTCTCTTACTTAATTTTTGATGCTCCTCATTTGTAATTAATGGACAGTGGATATAAACTGGCTCTTCCCAACCAAATGCTTTATATAATCTAGTATACTTTGGTGTACTTGAAAGATACTCATTTCCACGCACTACATGAGTGATTTCCATTAAATGATCGTCAATTACGTTAGCAAAATTATAAGTTGGGAATCCATCTGACTTAATTAAAATCATATCATCTAATTCAGAGTTTTCAACAGTAATCGTTCCATAAATAGCATCCGTAAACGATGTAGTTCCTTCGGTAGGCATATTCTGACGGATTACATATGGCATACCAGCTGCTAAATTTGCTTCAATTTCTTCTTTACTTAAATGAAGGCAGTGCTTATCATATTTGGTTATTTCTTTACTTTCTCCATCTTCCTCACCAACAGCACTCTTTAACGTTTCCAAGCGCTCCTTAGTACAGAAGCAATAATAAGCTTCCCCTTTTTCAATTAATTCTTTTGCATATTTTAAATAGATTCCGGTAGCCTGACGCTCACTTTGAACGTATGGACCAAATCCTTTATCCTTATCTGGACCTTCGTCATGAATTAACCCTGTCTTTGCTATGGTGCGGTAAATAATTTCAGTAGCACCTTCTACCAAACGTTCCTGATCTGTGTCCTCTATTCTTAATATAAAGTCTCCACCTTCATGCTTAGCAATCAAATACTCATAAAGTGCAGTTCTTAGATTACCAACATGCATACGCCCTGTAGGACTAGGTGCAAATCTGGTTCTAACTTTAGCCATCTGTAATCCCGCCTTTTCTAAAATTTTCTTTGCATTCTAGCTATACGAAACTCGTACTTTTACTAAAATCCTAAGATTCAATATGTATTACTATAATCCATCCAAAATGTCCTGTCAAGGTAATAAGATACATCCTTTTCATGCATTTTACCCTATCGTTATTCACCTTACTTTCTATTTAGAAATCATCACTTTTTCATAGTTAGAAAAGGGCAAAATAAGCTATTACTTATTTTGCCCTGCTTTCCATTCAAATTATCAAGTTCTTATGTTCTTAATAGAAAATGATTTACTACTCAACCCTTACCGTCTGGTTCAGTCGAATATCTCTAGAAGAACTACCAACTTCAATGATAAACTCTCCACCCTCTAATACAAACTTCTTACTCTTGGTACAATAATAAGTAAAAGCAGATGGTTTTAATTCCATCATCAGTTCTTTTTCCTCTCCAGGCTGTAAAAAGATTTTAGTAAAACCTTTTAATTCATGAGTTGGGCGTTTTACACTGCAAACTGGATCAGAAACATAAACTTGAATTGTTTCAGCTCCAGCTACTTTCCCTGTATTTCGAACACTAAAACTTAAGAATACACCTTTTCCTTTATTTACCCTTACGACTAAATCTTTATAAGTGAAATTTGTATAAGAAAGTCCATGACCAAAACAAAATTCTGGCGTGATATCTTCAGTATCATAGTATCGATATCCTACCATAATGCCTTCGTTATAATAAACACTTCCTTTTGTACCAAATTCCCCAAATTTATGTGCTGGGCAATCACTTAATGTCTTTGGCATCGATTCAGGTAATTTACCAGAAGGATTTATAACTCCAAACAATACATCTGATAAGGCTTTACCACCTTGCATTCCATTATAATAGCTCCAAACGATTGCCTTAGCTTTACCTATGAATTTCTGCATAGAAACCGGTGATCCTGCAAAAACAACCAAGATTGTATTAGGATTCGCATCCAGTACTTCTTCGATTAGTTGTTCCTGAGCATAAGGTAATTCATAGCTTTTACGGTCACGACCTTCCATATCTTGATGATGATCCAATCCTACAACAAGAATAACATCCTCCGTTTCTCTTGCAAGTAAAACGGCTTCTTCCCGAAGACGTCTCTCTTCTTCCTTTCTTTTTTCTTTCCCTTCTTTTTCTAGCTCAAGCCAAACTTTTTTTCTCTTTGCCCTCTCCGCCATAACGTCAGTGCTTGTTTCTTGATATCCAATTATGTCAAAGACTTTTTGATATGATACATAGTAACCTGGGCGATAGGTAACTTCCGTATTACCACCAAGTTCCATACGAATTCCTAATAAAGGTGAGATTTCATAAAGTGCTTTGACTTCTGCACTTCCACCACCAGCGGAATGCAAGATATTCGCATTTTGCCCAATGACAGCTAATTTCTTAATATTTTTCTTTAAAGGTAATCTATTCTCTTCATTCTTTAATAATATAATAGATTCCCTCGCTACCTTAAGTATCTCTTGTTGATGTGAAATCGTATTATAAGTGCCTGATTCTCTTTCTTCTGACTCTTCTCCAATCATCTTTAATCGAAGCATAAGTCGAAGAATATTTCTAACTTTCTTATCTATCTCATCTTCTGAGATCTCTTTCCTCTTTACAGCTTCAAGAAGTGGGTTTGCCATCTTATATTCATCGAAATTAGATTTTACATCCATCTCAATATCGAGTGGTGAATTCGCTGCTGCCTTTGTATCATGAACACCACCCCAATCCGATATAATGGTTCCATCATATTCCCATTCTTCTCTTAAAATTGATTTGAGCAGATAAGTATTTTCACAACATTGAGCACCTCGGAACTTATTGTATGCTCCCATGATGGAATAACTTTCACCCTTCTTAATTGCAGCCTTAAAACCAGGCAGGTAAATTTCAAATAATGCCCTATCCTCTAAATCTGTATCCACTGCCAAACGGTCAGTCTCTTGATTATTTACAGCAAAATGTTTTACACATGCTGCTACATCATTCTCTTGTATCCCCCTAATCATAGAACTTGCTAACTCTTCAATTAGATTTGGATCCTCGCTCATGTATTCAAAATTCCTACCACAGAGAGGGCTTCTTTTAATATTAATGCCTGGTGCTAAGATAACATCTTTCCCTCTTCCCCTCGCTTCGCTACCAAGAACCTGTCCTGAAGTATACGCAAGTTCTTTGTTCCATGTAGCTGCTATTGCACTGTTGCTCGGAAGATAAGATACGTAATCGTCCGTTTTGCAAGCAAGAAACCACCTTTGATCTTCAAACTCTCTACGAACACCCATTGGGCCATCCGACATCTTCAACGAAGGAATACCAAGGCGTTCCACCCCACCACTACGAAAGATGCCATTTCCATGAATTAATCCTACCTTTTCTTCTAAGGTCATCTGACTTAATAATTCTTCGATTACTGCTTCATTTACCTTCTTCAAAACATCACAATCCTTTTCTATTTTATTTGTTTGCACTGTTTATTCTTACTTATACTCATTTGTGTTGTTTCTTTCAGATTATATGAAATTTTTATCTTCTTAATTATATTGTATTCCCTTATCTACACGAACATCCTTATCTGCACGAATTCTCTTATCGATTCGATTTCCTTTATCTGCTTGATTTTCTTTATCTACACGATTTTCTTTATCTGCATGATTTTCTTAATCTACACGATTTTCTTTATCTTCACGATTCTCTTTATCTTTATTTTTTCTTAATCTTCATTATTTTCTTTATCTTCATTATTTTCTTTATCTTCCCTTGCACCACAACCTAGGTGATGTAAGGGCTTATCTTAATCATTATATAATTTGTCGTAATATTATTTGTCGAAATATTATGAAAGTGTGACTGTAGCAACCAAAGATTCCTGCGCCAAAATAACCGTATCGTTTCCATCCACCTTAAACGAAACTCCTTCTGCACTATGAACAACATAATTCTTTAAGATAATGCTTACTGGTTCTTTCGATGAAAGATTTATCGTTATCTTACCATCACGCAAAACTGCACTCATTACAACTGCCCTATCTCCATTTTCCTGATAAACAGTAGTTGTTGCTTCTGCTCCCTCTTGAAGCTCATATATTTTTAACTCAAGATTCTTCGTATAATCATAAACTGCTCCTTGACCCTTCGGACCAGTAGCAATGATGCTACCTTGCTTTACATAGAGTGGTATGCTTAGGTAACTATGCTTTTCTTCATACCATTTTCCACCCTCTCTTACTTCACCGGTCAGATAATTGGTCCATTTCCCCTCAGGTAAGTAAT
The DNA here is from genome assembly GCA_003526525.1 of Lachnoclostridium phytofermentans. Taxonomy (GTDB): domain Bacteria; phylum Bacillota; class Clostridia; order Lachnospirales; family Lachnospiraceae; genus Lachnoclostridium. The sequence goes on from DPVV01000151.1 coordinate 11,990, forward strand.
AATGAGCCATACTATCCTCATTAAATATTGGAGCTACTAATAAACTGTCGCCTAAAAAATACTGCTTATCGAGGTAAGAGCAGTTTGGATCTTTGGTATATTCCATCACCATACTCCTCATCATTGGAAAACCAGATTTTGAGGTTTCTACAGCATTACGATAAAGATATGGCATTAGAGAGCCCTTTAACTCAGTAAAGAAGCGAACCACATCAACCGCCTCTTCATCGTACGCCCAAGGAACACGATACGAGGTACTGCCATGAAGTCTGGAATGAGTAGATAATAGACCAAATGCTGCCCAGCGTTTGTAAACATCCGGAGTCGAAGTACTTTCAAATCCACCGATATCATGACTCCAATACCCAAAACCGGACATCGTTAAGGATAAGCCTCCACGTAGACTTTCTTCCATAGATTCATAATCAGACCAACAGTCACCACCCCAATGAACAGGAAATTTTTGTCCGCCTACGGTAGCTGATCTGGCAAATAAAATTGCTTCCTCTTTTCCTCTACAACTTGCCAGAACATCATACACTGCTTTATTGTATAGATAAGTATAGTAATTATGCATCTTCATCGGATCGGAACCATCGTAGTAAACAACATCGGTAGGGATTCTCTCACCAAAATCTGTTTTAAAGCAATCCACTCCCATATCGAGTAACACTTTCAGTTTCTCGCCAAACCACTTGCATGCCGCTGGGTTTGTAAAGTCAACAATCGCCATACCAGGTTGCCACATATCCCATTGCCATACATCCCCGTTCTTTCTCTTTAGGAAATAGCCTCCTTTTACTCCTTCTTCAAAAAGAACCGATTCCTGACCAATGTAACTATTAATCCAAACACAAATCTTTAGTCCTTTTGCCTTTAATCTAGCTAACATATTCTTTGGATCTGGAAATACTCTGCTATCCCAGGTAAAGTCAGACCAACAAAAATCCTTCATCCAGAAACAGTCAAAATGAAATACTCCTAGGTGAATTCCGCGTTCTAACATGCCATCTACAAAGCTATTTACCGTTTCTTCATCGTAATTTGTTGTAAAGGACGTCGATAACCACAGACCAAAAGTCCAAGGGGCAGGAAGTCCCGGTTTTCCAGTTAAGTCGGTATAGCGAGCTAATACCTGCTTCATATCCGGACCATTAATAATAAAGTAATCGAGGCATTCTCCAGGAACAGAAAAACCTACTTTTGCCACCATCTCAGAGCCAATTTCAAACGAAACCTTCTCCGGATGATTTACAAAGACACCATAGCCTTTGTTTGTTATGTAAAATGGAATATTCTTATAAGATTGTTCGGTAGAGGTACCGCCATCTTCATTCCAAATATCAAGAGACTGGCCATTTTTTACAAAAGGCGTAAATCTTTCGCCAAGTCCATATACGAGTTCACCTACAGAAAGCGTTAATTGCTCTCTCATGTAAGTATCCTCTTCACCGCCATCATCATACGCAAGCCCTTGCCAATCTGTCTTCATATAGGCAAGATCACGCCACCCACTTGAGGTTAATTTTTCATTCCCACGATAATAGGTGAACGCTGCATTCGATTTTTGTACTTCCAAACGAAGACTTCCATTTCTAATTATTAAAATATCTTCTGTGTCCTCACACTCTAGTGTACAAGCCCCTGATAAGTCTAACTCAAACTCAGGGCTTCTCTTTCTTAGTCCCATGTAGTGATAAGTCTTAACACGCAAAACTTCCGGTGCTGGTGCAGTAATAAATATCGTAAGATTTACACCACCTAAGGTATCACCGCGATGCTTAATCTGATGTGTTGTGGTAAGTATTCTTACCTCGTTCTCTTTGATTTGATAATCGTAAACCTGCGCTGGTGAAAAACATTCTGTACCCTTCTTTTGTAACCAACATCCATTACTAAATTTCATAACAACTCCAATCTGTGTGCTTTAGCACACGTCAAACTATATCTGTGTGAGACGCTTTTACTCACACTTGATAACATGCCTGTAGTAGTCTCCATTGTATACTGCCATGAATAAGAAATGTGAATGTTACCTCGATGCTAAAAACTCATTGTTTCACATCCATTACAAGTATTATATCATATCGTTAATAGGATAAAAATAAAGCTTTCTTTCTTCTTCGATGTATTATGTTATAATTCTTTAATACTAAAACGATGCCTTTCCATAACCTCCTTTGGTCCGCAGGAACATTCTAAAAATTTCGTTCCAACAAAAAAATAACTAAGAAAAAATCAATAAAAAAATAATATATTAAAAGGTAAGAAAATTGACTATAATGAATTTAGTATGATGATTGATTTTGTCCGTAGTTTTATAGATAAACATCATCACGGAAAAGAAGAAAAGCTTTTATTTAAAGAAATGCAGACTCATCTTGGAAAAGTAGCATATTTGATGTAAAGTTCCACAGCTTTCAATTGTTATTCGAGTGGGTACATGAAATACCCCCTGATTATTAATCAGGACCAGGTTTTTGTCCATACCCCTTTAATCCAAGGTATTGAAAGAAGTCAAGAAGCGGAGGACTTCCCTAA
>DPVV01000321.1 GCA_003526525.1 Lachnoclostridium phytofermentans
TCCTTGCCAGTCAAATACTGCATCTACCGATGCAATTGCTACTTCAATCATGCCATCATCTGGTTCTTTGGTGGTAAGACGCTGCATTAACATTCCAGGTGCACTAACAATTGTAACTAATACATTGTCATGACTTCCAGCATATCGTATTAATTCATAAGAGATACCAGCCACTACTGGGATTAATAATACTCTAAGAACAACTCGTAACCAGATTTGATCAACTCGTATAAATAAAAATACAATAATACTAATAAATGCCACGAATAAGATAAAGCTGGTTCCGCATCTTTTATGTTTTCTTGATTGCTTTCTAACGTTTGATACCGTTAAATCATAACCGCGTTCGATGCAGTTAATTGTTTTATGTTCTGCACCATGATACATAAAGGTGCGGTTAATATCCTTCATAAAAGAAATCGAAACAATATACCCTACTAACAATAATATACGAATAATACCTTCTATAATCCCAAGAACAATAGAAGATGTAATAAATTTAGAGAATAGTTCAGATAAAAACATTGGAAGTGCTACGAATAAACTTATAGCTATACAGATAGAGAATAGTACTACAAAGAAGGATAGAACCCCTTCCTTTTTCTTAGAGTCTTTTTTTATTTCCTCTTCTTCCTCATAAAAAGAGGCAGAATATGTTAACGCTCTAACGCCAAGAACCATGGAGTCCGCAAACGCAATAACCCCTCTAATAATTGGAGCCTTGATTATCTTATTACCATTTCCGATGCCTTGGTATTCCTTAATATCAACAGCGATTTCATTATCGGGTTTACGAACAGCTACAGCGTATTGCTCTTTATTTTTCATCATAACGCCTTCTAAAACTGCCTGACCACCAATACCTGATGATTTCATCTACATCCCTCTTTCCTGCCATGTTTTTACCCGTATTTGGCATTCCATATATTTACAATTTAAAAATAGGTTGAGATTATACAACCTCAACCTGATTTTATGCAATATTATCTCAAAAACTAGTTGTTTAAACCGTACTTACGGTTGAACTTGTCAATTGCACCACGAGCAGCAGCAGCTTTCTGCTGGCCTGTATAGAAAGAATGGCACTTTGAACAAACTTCCACGTGGATCTCTGGCTTAGTAGATCCAGTTACGAACTCATTACCACAGTTACATGTAACCTTTGCCTGATAGTACTTTGGTTGAATAGCTTCTTGCATTATTTTCACCTCTCTATATCCGATTCCTATGATAGTTCCTCTTCAACAAAGAGGAAACTTGTTCATTCAAATAAACAGCTTTCTTATTATAGCATACGCCTACCAAGATTGCAATACCTATTGTACATTTTATTGTCTACTGGGAAAACTTTGAAAACATCTGAATACAGTTTGTCTTATATCTTTGTTTTCTTAATCATTTCGACAAATTCTGCATTGTTTTTTGTATTAACAAACATTTGAATAATTCGTTCTACTGCATCTTCTGATTTAAGACCGTTTAACGCCTTCCTCATAAGATAATTTGCTTCCACCTCAGCGGGATTTAGTAATAAATCATCACGACGTGTACTAGACTTTGGAAGGTCAATTGCTGGGAATATTCGTTTCTCTGATAAATTACGATCAAGTACAAGTTCCATATTACCGGTTCCCTTAAATTCTTCAAATACAACATCATCCATACGGCTACCGGTTTCAACTAACGCTGTTGCCAAAATAGTGAGACTTCCGCCCTCTCTCATATTTCTTGCTGCTCCGAAAAACTTCTTTGGCATATGAAGTGCTGCAGGATCAAGACCACCAGATAAGGTACGACCACTGGCTTGTACTGTTAAGTTATAGGCTCTTGCAAGTCTTGTAATACTATCTAATAAGATTACAACATCTTTTTTATGCTCTACCAAACGCTTTGCACGTTCTATAACCATTTCAGACACTCGCTTATGATTCTCTGGTAATTCATCAAAAGTGGAGTAAATTACTTCTACATTACCACCTTCTATGGACTCTTTAATATCCGTAACTTCTTCTGGTCGCTCATCAATTAATAAAATAATTAAATGCATCTCAGGATGATTTCTTGTAATAGCCTTAGCAACTTGTTTTAATAAGGTAGTCTTACCAGTTTTCGGCTGGGATACAATCATACCTCTTTGTCCCTTACCAATTGGTGAGATTAAGTCTACCATACGCATCGCTACCTGACAGCCAGGTGTTTCAAGATGAATTCTTTCATTTGGGAAAATTGGTGTTAAATCTTCGAATTTCTTCCGTTTTACTGCTTCAGAAGGATGTAATCCATTAATAAACTTGATATAAAGAAGAGCACTGAACTTTTCGTTTTGATTACGTATTCTAGTATTTCCTACAATAATATCACCAGTTTTTAAATTAAATCTTCTTATCTGTGCCGGAGATACATAAACGTCATTTTCCCCAGGTAAAAAATTATCACAACGGATGAATCCATATCCATCGGACAATACCTCTAAAATTCCTTCCTTTGTCTCACCAGAATCCAATTGTTCCATATCAATTGGTAGTTTATCTTCCTGCTGATTTGCCTGTGAAAGAAAACGATCCGAGGAGGAGGTTGTATTATATCCTAATTCAGTAGCTTGATTTCCTGAAATATCTCCTGTTGGATTTATTCTGACTACACGATCTGATTCAGTAAATCCACGATTTTCATTTAATCTGCGGTTATCCATTGGTCTGCGATTATCCATCGTTCGACGGTTATTATCATAATTTCTTAGCATCTCGTTGTTTCTATTTTCATTACTTCTATTTTCATTGTTTCTGTTTTCATTACTTCTGTTTTCATTGTTTCTGTTTTCATTACTTCTGTTTTCATTACTTCTGTTTTCATTGTTTCTGTTTTCATTACTTCTATTTTCATTACTTCTATTTTCATTATTACGATTTTCATTATTACGATTATCGTTACTTTTATTATCGTTGCTTCTGTTCTCTAAATTACGGTTATCCATACTCCGACCTTCATTACTGCGATAGCTCTCACTCATTCGGCTATTATCATTTCCCTTAGATTGATCAGGCACTTTTACCAATTCATGTTGACGATTCTGCTCCGGTAGTCTGCGTATCACGTTATTTCGATTTCCTTGCATATGAGAAGATTCCATACTACGGTTATCTACACTCTGCTTTATACCCTCTGCTGCCATTTTAACTTCTTCCGTCTCAAGCTTTATAGGTTTGTCATCCGTACTTTTATTTATGGAGGCAACTAATTCTTGTCCTTTCTCCAATGCATTCAAAGCATCAATCAGTTCCTGCTTGCGTAATGCGCTAATACTTTTCATACCTTTATCTTTCGCAATGTCACGCAATTCAGAAAGCGACTTTGTTTCATACAAATTACTCATTCATTCTGCTCCTTTAATTAAACTAATCTATCTTAGGATTGGTTGAGAAATGATATAGAAAAAATGATGTGTCCTAGAGACATTTCTTATGATAGCTTCATTATACACTATTTGCTAAAAAAGAAAAGTATTTTTTTACAACAACCTTGAATTATCACAAAATTTAACAAATTTGAACTATTGCTATTCCCAAGCTTTCAACTTGATTTACCAAGTGCTAAGTGTTATTATTATGAAAGTATAGCCCTTGGATTAAGAGGGCAAACTTTCTATCATTCCAAGAAATTAGTATACAAAGTTTACGGAAATAGTGTAATAAAAAATAAATTTTCACACGGCAAATATTATACCTGCGCCCCAAAGTTTGCAGGCATTGGAAAGGCATGGTTTTTTATTATGACGCTTAACGAAAAAGCTCTGAAATTGCACGAAGAATGGAACGGGAAATTGATATTATGAATTTATTGCAGGATAAGCATTATTACTCCTTAGATACTTATTACAAGGAACAATTCGGTGATAAGGTATACAAGCTTTCACTAAATGGCGGTATGACTTGTCCTAATCGAGATGGGACTTTAGGAACTGGTGGTTGCATCTTTTGTAGTTCGGGTGGTTCTGGTGATTTCGCCACCAGTATGAATTTATCAATTACAGAGCAAATTGAAGCAGCAAAAGAACTGGTAGCAAATAAGGCGAAAAGTAACCGTTATGTTGCTTACTTTCAAGCATATACCAATACCTATGCTCCCGTTGACTACCTTCGCTCTATTTTTACAGAAGCGATTGACCATGAAGAAATTGTGGCTCTTTCCATCGCAACCAGACCAGATTGTTTACCTGATGAGGTGCTAATGCTCCTTTCAGATTTAAATCAAAGAAAGCCAATTTATATAGAACTTGGACTCCAAACCATTCATGAAAACAGTGCTAAATTAATACGACGTGGTTATAACCTTCCTGTTTTTGAAGATGCGCTAGATCGTTTGTCCAACCTTAACATCCCGGTTGTTGTGCATGTTATCCTTGGTTTACCCGGTGAAACTAAGGAAATGATGTTATCTACCATAGACTATTTAGCAAAACATCCAATACACGGAATCAAATTACAACTCATGCATATTTTAAAAAATACCGATTTGGAAGATCTCTATAGGAAAGACCCAACGTTATTTTCACTTTTACAGTTAGAAGATTATATTAATATTCTATCAGAATGTTTGGAGCACCTTCCACCACATATTGTAATCCATAGAATAACTGGGGATGGGCCAAAAAATCTTTTAGTAGCACCACTATGGAGCGGTAATAAACGCCATGTTTTAAATACGATTCAAAAAGAATTAAAGGTACGAAATTCTTACCAAGGAAAATACATTCGAACCAATCTCGAATAGAAGGGAGAACAACAATGCAAGCGGAAACTCTAATGCTTTACAAATTAATTGTACTTTATATCTTAGACAAAGTGGACTTTCCACTAACCAATGGCCAATTAACCAATTTTATACTTGAAAAAGATTATACGAATTACTTTAACATTCAACAAACAATCTCTGAGTTAATTGACGATCAATACATTATTGCTGAAACTATCCGAAACAGCTCTCTCTATCAAATTACAGACTCAGGTAAGGAAACACTATCCTTCTTTTGCAATACAATTGCACAAGCCATCCGCGACGACATTGATATTTATCTAAAAGAGCACAAGTACAGTTTGCGTGAAGAGGTATCTACTCTCGCAGATTATTTTGAAGTTAAAAAAGATGAGTTTATTGCACACCTTCGTGTTATGGAAGGTTCCAGTGCAATTATTGATTTAAAACTATCCGTTCCATCGGAGCGGGAAGCAAATCTTATCTGTAATAATTGGAAGCAAAAAAGCTCCGATATCTATACCTTTGTAATCTCTTCGCTGATTGCAGATTAATTTTAAATGAAACAAAGAGCATAATTTCTATCGCCCTTTGTTTACATATATATTTTTAGGAGGCCCCACTATGTTAGACCCAAATTGTTCTTACTGTGCTGAAGGCGAATTAGTTGCTAATTTCGGCATCAAAATCTGTGAATTACCTGCATCCAAGGTTTATCTTTTTAAAGAGCAAAGCCATAAAGGAAGATGTATTGTTGCAAGTAAATATCATGTTAGTGAAATGATTGAATTATCCGAGGAAGAGCGTAATGCTTTTTTTGCAGATGTGAATAAGGTTGCTAATGCAATCCATAACGCATTTCATCCGGATAAAGTTAACTACGGTGCATACGGTGATACCGGACATCATCTTCACTTCCATCTTGTTCCTAAGTATAAGGATGAGTTTGAATGGGGCGGTACGTTTGCTATGGACCCTAAACAAACAACATTATCCGACCAGGAATACGAGGAATTGATCGAAGCATTAAAAGCGAACCTTAAATAAAAAACATGCTTTGCGAACTTTTCCTTGCCATGAATAATTGAAATCGAATATACATGAACATTAAAATAAAAGTGTATCAGATGGTTTAGAATAGATGTCTAACCATATTGATACACTTTTTAATTCTTAACAAGAGAAAATTGTAAAGTTCTTATATAATCACATTGCAATTTTTCATTTAAATAATAATGATAACGTAATCGTTCAAGTTGATAATAGTTACATGTAAACTTTCATGCAATAATAATCACAATGTAATATTTCATGTTAAAAATGATCACAAAGTGATTTTCTATAAAAATCCTATGTAAATTAATAAATAATTTCTATCCTTCATAGAAAGCTAATTATGTAGATTTTTGTTTCCTATCTTAGGGCAAATATTGGAATTCCGGTTTAATAAAAGTCACCCCATGCAACATAACATAATCAAGGAACTTCTGATAATATCTTGGGATTACGGCATTTGTTTCCATGTGATCATGTAACAATACGATATGTCTGCTTTCTTCATCTAGAAGTAACTCACTGCTTTCTTGCTTCCTTTCGTAAATACGTGCTATAAAATCCTCATAGGTTAAGGAAGTATCATTATGAACACGATATTCTGTAAAATCATAGGTCCACAAAACATCGACGCCTTCTTTCAAACCTTCCCTATCATACCACTCACTCGTTATGTGTGTATCTTCCAATTTGCAAAACCCTTGATTCTCTAAATACTCCTGGAACTCTTCTGATTCTTTAAGTTTCCTTGCTCCATACGGAAACCGGAATAATTTAAACTTTCTCACTACACCTGCATGTTGGTATATCTCATTAATTAATTCCTCGGTTTTTTCAACTTCACTTATGCATTGCTCTAATGTTAACTGTTCAAAATTTGGATGAGAATAACTGTGATTTCCAATGATAGCACCTTTTTTTAGTGCGTAAACTCCCTCTTCCATCTTCTTTTCAATATGCTGACCTGTAAAGAAAAAAATTGGTTTTATCCCTCTTTCCGTCAGATAATCAATAATATCTCGTGTAATATCAGAAGGTCCATCGTCCATTGTTAAATACGCAATGCTCATACTAATAACCATGCCTTTCCATAAACGCAAACTTTAGGCCACGGCACAATATATGTACAATGACTTGCAAAGCAATTCATTGTACATAACCACCATTCCAGTGCCTTACACCTTGTTAATAAAAAAAACATCCTCCCATATTATACCACAATCAAACGGTAGGGTGTAATTATTTTGTAATTACTCAGACTCTTTTTGCACCTTATATTTTAACTTACAGATACCTTGTGTCATGGTACCCATAGGGCAATACACACACCAAGACCTTGGTTTATATAGTAGCATGGTCACCAGACCTAAGATAGTAGATGTCAGCATGATGCTGTAGAATCCAAATCCGAATTGCACCAACCAAGAAGATGCATAAGAATATTCAGCAAAATTCCAAGGCAACTTAAAAGTCCATAGAATCGTAATCACTTGCTTTAAACTTTTTGCTCCGCTTAATACAAAGTAAGTGTTCATAAGCATATTTAGGAACATAGTAAGAAAGAATATCAAAAATCCATATCGAAAATAATTGGAACGTATCCATTTCGGTGTTGCTTTATTTCTTGATAACTTTAGGCGATCACCTAATAGGGTAAGTAACTGTCCTCTTCCACAATAACGATTACAGTATACCTTACTTCCCTTAAACATTGAAATTAAAAGGGGAATAAAAAAACAAAGTAATCCTAACCAAGCAAATAAAATATTAAATGGTGATAATACAAGATAAATTGTTGAAGCTATCCATAGCTTTTCATACCATTTTGCTTGTTGTTTTATTTTCATTGTGAAACCTCCCACTCCATCATCTGAATTGTTCCTGCCGGACAAGCCTTACTACATTTACTGCATCCAATGCAACGTTCTTCATTCACTGCTGCATGGATTCCACGATAAATTGTAATTGCATCTCTCGGACAGACATTGACACACACTCCACAGGCAACACAATGTTTTTTCAAAACCTCTGCCATCCTCTTCTTTTTTGGTAACATTGTTACTGCTCCTTCCTTATCATCACTAGCTCGCATAGTCGTACTAGGATGATACCAAAGAAGCACGCTTGCGTATGTAACTTGGTCACAGGAGACTTATAAACCCAAAATAATAATGCTTTTCACGCTATTCCCCTTATCATGTAAAAAAATAACCCGAATATGAAATCCTTAAAAACATATTGCAAGGATTGTTATTCGGGTTATTATGTTTCATAACTATTTTAGGCGAAGTATTCTTAAGCTTGTCTGCATGATTTAGCATCATAATCCACTCTTTGCTTTCTCTTTGTTGTTACGATTGCAGCCCCTAATACCCCTATCTCATACAATAGTGTTAAAGGTAATCCGAGCATAATCTGAGAAATAACATCGGGTGGTGTTAGAATCGCTGCAAGAACAAATAAAAGGAAAATTACATACTTCTGGCACTTCATCAACTGAGAAAGCTTAACAATCTGAAGTTTTGTCAAGATTAAGATGGCCAATGGTAGTTCAAACGTAATACCAAATGGAATCATAAAACGGACCATAAATCCCACATAGCTTTCTATGGATATCATTGGCGTTGCAAGCTCACCACTTGAAAACACAAAGAAATTAATCGCCATATGAAATACAATTAGATAAGCAAATAAAATACCTAGAACAAATAGCAACAAAGCTACGAAAAATACTCCTCCGTAAACAAATTTTTCTCTTCGGTAAAGCGAGGGGGCAATAAACATCCATAGCTTTCCCAGTACAAAAGGGAATGCCAGAATGATAGCGAATAAAAATGACACCTTCATCTGTGCTGTGAAAGATTCTGCAAGTGCAGTGTATACAATTGTGATATTGCGATCAACCAAAGGTTTTGCGACTATGCTAAGTAACCACTCAGAGCAGCAAAGCCATATCACAAGAAAAAACAACAAAATTATTACCACACTAAACATAAGAACCTTTCTAAAATCTAATAGATGCTCCATAAGAGTTTTGGGTTCGCCAAGCTTTTTTGAATCCATGTAACCTTGTATTCGCTTTTTCATCCGATTAGTTTTCATTGGATGAGTTTCCTTTCGCTTTTGATATAGAATCTTCGCTATGTACCTCCTTTTTAAATTCTCTAATACTTGTCCCTAGCGCTTTCCCTACACCAGCTAATTTACCCCCACCAAACATTACTAAAGCAAGTGCCAAGATTAATAAAATTTCTGTTGTGCCAATTCTCATAATATCCTCCTTTTATAAAGATTAATTTTATGTACTACCACAAGGTCTTTTATGCTTTACTTGATGCTTTATTGATACTTTATTTGTTACTTTATTTGATACTTTACATGATGTTTTACTGCTTCTTTACTTGATGCTTTACTGCTTTTTTACTTGATGTTTTACTGCTTTTTTACTTGATGCTTTACTAATATCCCCCTATTACCTTCTTATGCTTTATAATTACTCAACCGCTGACTTAACATCAGTAATGACACCATTAAAATTCTTAAGGTCTTTTTTCGCCTCGTTCATAGCATCAGTGATTTCTCTACTAGTTTGTCCTACTTCTTTTGTAATGTCTTTTATTTCTTCACAGTCCTTTTTCACTGTATTTATTTCTTCCTCAATATTAAGAATTTCTCCAAATTCCTCTTTTAAGTTACCTAAGTACTTCACGCCTTTTCCTATAGCTCTTGCAATCTTCGGAAGATCTTTTGGCCCTACCACAAGGAAAGCAATAAGTAACAGTAATATAAATTCACTCATTCCAATATTAAACATGGTTACCTCCTAACCGCCTTGTTCACTTACTGCTCTTATTTAAGTGCTCATGCTAACATGCATCCAATATCGATAGGTAAAGTGGTAGCGGGAACCACTTGCGAAGTTCTTCTGTATTTTCATCTCTCTGTAATGATGAAAGTGGTGAGAATAATAATTTCACAGCCTCATTATAGGTGTAAGATGGGACGTTTTTTAACTTCGTATCTTTATGTACACTTTCCCTTCTTACCTCTTGGCAGACTTCACTCACACTTATGGTATATAGTTCATCCTCAATATAGAATTTAGCTTCTCCCTCCAGTACCTTATTTGTCTGCGACAAAAAAGGAAGATAAGCCTTAATGACTGCTTCAAAATCAAAGACGCAAAACGAATGGTTACATGCAATTTCATAGATTTCACAAAGATTCTGTAATTCCTTATCCTTTTTTATTTCTGGCAGGGGTAATGCAAATTCTAATTTTTCAACCTTACAACTCTCCATACATAAAAAGCAAATATCGGTAATAGACACGGAATCATCCTTCCGATAAAGTTCCCTTATCCGCCCGGTATTCCCTTCTATACTGATACTAAGATATCCTTTAAAGGCTCCATCTTTATAGATGACATAAGGAATGCATCTCCATGACTGTAAGATTTCATAAAAGGAATCCTCCCTCCTTAATGCCCTTATCGGTATGGACGTAAAAAGTGAATAAGCTTGCTTCGCTTCCGCTGAGTCTTTCCTTAGCAGATCAATTGTAATACCACTATCCATCGGCTTTGATAGCATGTTATGCTTTAGATTTGCTTTGTTCACTACACAATGAAATTCTAATCCAGCAGGTTCATATCCAAAGTATTCATAACGCTGGCGCTGGCCACCAAGAATACTAAGCATTGTCTTTTCTTCCTTCATTTCCTTGATTGCTTGCTCCATTAAAGAAGTCATATATCCCCTGCCTCTGGAACTTTCATGAACAGCCACGAGACCTATGTAGCGAATGGATAGCATTTGATCATACACCTTGAGGGTTAGTGGCAGGGAGAGTAACATCGCCTTTAACTCCCCCTCCTCTTCTATCACACGAAAATGCTTCGGTAAATCCGTATCCTTCTTTAACTTCGGAAGTAAACATTCAAAACCACCGGGCAAAACCTCATCTCCAAATACTTCATTGCCAAATTCAATGAATTTCTCGATAGGATAGCCGATTCCAGTTTTATATTCCATGACTTCTCCTAATTCTATTAAGATCTGAATTTTTTAAGATTTGAATTTTTTAAGATCTAAAATTATTTTAAGATCTGAATTTTTTCTAAGATCTGAATTTCTTTTAAGATCTGAATTTCTTCTAATATCTGAATTTCTTTTAAGATCTGAATTTCTTCTAATAA
>DPVV01000322.1 GCA_003526525.1 Lachnoclostridium phytofermentans
AAAATTGCTTTTTATTTTCACACTAACTTCCCTCATTTAATAAACTAAATCCAAGTACCGTAATTACAATCATTAATCCTGGTGCTAGTGCCATCCATGGTGCTCCAAATAAATAGGTCTGAGACTCAGAAAGCATACGCCCAAGACTAGGATCCGGAGGTTGAACCCCCAGACTTAAATAACTCATTCCTGCTTCTGCCAGAACAGCATTATTAAAACCAATGGTAATGGCAGAACGTAAGATAGCTTTTGTATTCGGAAAGATATGTAGAAATATAATCCGAATGTGGCTCGCTCCAAGTAGCCTCGCGCTCTTAACGTAATCCATCTCTTTTTGTATGATAAATTCACTCCTTATAACACGGGCAAAACTAGGAATGAACAGTATACCTAATGCTAATATCACATTGTACTTTCCTGTACCAAATATACTAACAAACACTAATGCCAATAAAATACTTGGAAAAGAAGCGACTGCATCATTGATTCGCATCAAAATTTCATCTACTACCCCACCGAAATATCCAGTAACCGCACCTAGAATACTTCCGACGGTAGCTCCTATGAAAACAGTAGCGATACCTACAAAAAAAGTAGTGAACGCTCCTTCCATCACCCTGCTAAGGACATCTCTACCCATATAATCGGTACCAAAAAGATGAGAAAGACTTGGTGCCTGGTTTTTTGCCAACACATTCATTTCATTTGGGTCATAAGGAGTATAAAAAATACCTATGATAACAAGGAGCAAAGCAAACGAAACTAAGATCAGCCCAACTATAAAATTAAATCGATTCTTTTGTTTTCTCATTTCCTTTGCTCCTTTTTATCGTCATGAAATTCTGACACGTGGGTCAACTTTTTGATATGTCATATCTACAACAAAATTAATTATTATGACAATCCCTGCAATATATAATACTGCTGCACTTACTACAGCAAAATCACGATTTGAAATTGCAGATACTAACATTCGTCCCATCCCTGGAAGATTAAATACCTGCTCGACTATAATGCTACCAGCTAAAGCATCCGCAATCATCATTCCCAAAAATGTAATAACAGGAATTAAGGCATTTTTTAGTACATGCTTTGTCATGATCTGTTTCTTTTTTAAACCCTTGCTCCTTGCGGTTCGTACATAATCGTACGATAATTCTCGCAACAGAGATGTCTTTAGAAATTTAGTTAACATCGCTACCTTTGGGATACTAACCGCTAAGGCTGGAAATACCATATAACTTAAGAAAGCACCAAAATCCTGTGATATTGGCACAAACCTTCCAGGCACAAACCATTTCAAAATGATCCCAAATAATAAAGAAATTAGAATCCCCAAGAAAAACGGTGGAACCGCCATAAAGGTTTGGCTTAAAAATGTTATAAATCGGTCAATCAATCCATCTTCTCTTCTTGCACATATTAGTCCCAATGGTAACGAAATTACTACCATAAAAAGAACAGATAGAGCAGCTAGCCAAGCTGTTACCGGTAGACGATCCGATAATAAGGATGTTACGCTTACATTATATTGAGTAGAAGTTCCAAAGTCACCAGTAACTGCACCTTTTAAAAATCTTCCATAGCGAACAAACATAGGATCGTTTAATCCCATCGATTCACGCAGATTCTGTAGCTGTTCCTCTGTTGCATCTATCCCAAGCTTTGCAATCGCGCTGTCTCCGGGAATCACTTGGAAGGCGAAAAACGTGATAAAAGATACGAATACTAAGGTAATAATGAGAGTTATCAGCTTTTTTATATAAAATTTCATTGCGCCATCTCCTTTCCAAGTAAGTCTCGTTTTTTCATAAAGTACTTTCATTACACTGTCAATCCTTATCAGAAGGCAAGTCCTTACCCCCGCTTAAAGAAGCGGAGGACTTCCCTGATGAGATTAAATAGTTAATCATTTTACTTATAATATACGGTTGACATATCCTGTACATAAACAGGGTAGAACTGATAACCTGCTAATTTTTTATTTACTGCTACTAAATTTGCTGGGTCTTGAATATAGACAGAAGCTACATCCTCTGTTAGTATTCTTTGCAGCTGATGATAAAGTTCCACTTTCTCCTCATCCTTAACAGATGCATAAGCTTTAGGATATAGGCTATCAAACTGTGAATTTGAATAATTTAAAAAGTTATTTTTTGAAGTAGATTCATAACGTTTTACAATATCACTAGGAGAGAGATTGGAATCAAGACCTACAATCGTTGATTCGTAATTTCTTCCTTGGTAAACATCCGAAATCCAACTTGCCCATTCTACTAATTTGATTTCCGCAGTAATTCCAACTTTCTTTAACTGCTCTACAATTACCTGTGCTGTATCTACATGCGCTTGATAATTAGATGGTACAGTGATAGTAAAATGAAATCCATCCGGATAACCTGCCTCGTTAAGAAGTTGTTTTGCTTTTTCTACATCATAAGTGTAGTAATTTGCTAAGGTTTCATCGTAGTATTTACCGAATCCAGGGAACATATTACTTCCGATAATCGTACCGTTACCACCTGCAACGATATCAAGAATCATCTGCCTGTCAATCGCATAGCAAAGCGCTTGTCGAACTTTAAGGTTATCAAATGGAGCCGCTTTATGATTTAAAAACAAAGCCTGAACCAGATTCATATGCCCAATTTCAATGCTATACAAATCCTTTAATTCATTTGCTTGTTCATAGGTTAATTGCTGGAAAATATCGATGGTACCAGCTCTTAACTCCATAAATGCTGCATCTGTATTTGCAGAGATCTTAAACGTTACTTCATCAAGATAAGGAACCCCTTTCATATAATAGTCAGGATTCTTCTCCATCACAATGCTTACCATCGGCGAATAGGAAACAAAACGAAATGGACCTGTACCAACCGGCTTAGTCGCCTGCTCAGTATAGTCTTTTGGTATAATACTAATGGTAAAATAGGACAGTAGTTCAATATTTGGTTGATTTAATTTGACTTCTACGGCCTGTTTTCCATCCTCAGTAGTAATCGCATTTATCGATTCTACACAAGAAAATACCGACTCAACTCTCACTTCTGGATCGGAAGTTTCAAGCAGGCCGGTAGCACGTTTTAATGAATATATTACATCATCTACCGTTACAAGCGCACCATTGTGGAATTTAACACCATCACGTAAAAAGAACGTATAGGTCATTCCATCCTCCGAAATCTTATAGTCGCTTGCTACAGCAGGAACTAAATTTCCATCTTTATCAGGCTTTACTAAACCTTCGAAAATATTAAACAAAACTTCCTTAGTTCCTGCCGCAACTGCTTTGTGTGGGTCAAGACTATCCAAATCGTTTGTTATACCTACAATAACAGAGCCACCATTTTTTGAAGCCTCGCCGTTTTCTGCTTCCTTTTGATCATTTCCCTTGTTTTCTGTACTGCCACTGCATGCGCAGAGTGCAATCATACAACTTAGGAGAAGACCCAAAAAGAATAACTGCTTTCTTCTTTTCATATTTCCTCCATTCTTAAAGTTTGACCATGAATATGGATCAAACTTTTTAGTTGAAACATTTTTTCAACTATAGATAGTAAAAATGATATTCTCTCATTATTATGATACAATGCCAAATCCGTTATACAAACAAGAAAGCGCACGGTTCATGAACTTTTCCTTGTCAGGAATTAAGACAATGCGTCTGTATAAAACGCTATATGAATCATAGCGTTTTTATCATATACTTAAAATTTAATTTTGGCAATAAAAATTTTTGTTAAATTGACAATTTATGAACAAATTATCTATTAATCATGACCACATAGCTGCTAGTTTTATAGTACCTAAGATTGCGTACCGACTGGCGTGGTACACATAGCATATTACTATAACGAAAGAGAGTGCCCTTTCGGACACTCTCTTTGGGATAGGAGAATCATACAATGAACTACTTGGCTTTCAAATAATTCATGAGGCTAGTAAGCAATTATTTAACCTAAGGTGACTTTTACTCTATGTTCTAATCCGTCACCAATTACCGGAATGATATTACCCTCCACCTCTTTCCCATCAACCACCAGTTTCTTAACACCTTTCGAAACATGATACGGGTTTTGTATTGTAATATCATATCTATCACCACGGAATTCACGTGTTATCTGATATCCATCCCAAGCAGTTGGAATTGCAGGGTCAATCATTAAGCCATCATATTCTGGTTTAATTCCTAGAATATATTGCGATATCGCTACAAAATTCCAAGATGCTGTTCCTGTTAACCAAGAATTTTTTGCTTCCCCAAAACGTCTGGCATCCTTTCCTGCTACCATCTGCGCATAAACATATGGCTCCAAACGATGGATTTCAGAAAATTCTTCTGTATACGCTGGTGCAATTCTAGTATAGTAATCAAATGCCTTATCTCCACGGCCTACCACGGCTTCTGAACACATAATCCAAGCATTATTATGACAGAAGATACCTGCATTTTCTTTATATCCTGCTGGATAGGTAGAAATCTCGCCATATTCCACATAATAACGTGTGAATGCTGGATTATTCAGTACCAAACCGAATTTTGTACCCAAACGTTCTTCCACAGAATCTAAGGCTTTTAGGGCTTTCCCATCGTTAAGACCGCATTTGCCCATAACGCAGAAGCCTTGAGATTCGATAAATATCTTTCCTTCTTCACATTCTTCGCTTCCAATTTTTCTTCCATAATCATCATAGGCACGTAAAAACCAAGCTCCATCATAGCCATACTTCATAATTGCTTCTCGCATATTCTCTACTTCTTTCATGGCGCGAATGGACTCTTCTTTATTGCCTACCTTTTCCATGAGAATTGCATACTCTTCCCCAATATAAGTAAACATACCAGCAATCATAACAGATTCTGCAATTTTACCATCCTTGCTTGTTACTGTTTGAAAGGATTCTCCCGGTTCCATGGAAAAACAATTTAGATTCAAACAATCATTCCAGTCTGCACGACCAATCAAAGGTAATCCATGTGGACCAAGATTCTCTATCACGTGGTTAAAGGCCTTTTTCAAATGATCTGACAATGGTTTCGCAAGCTCTAACTTATTATCATAAGGAGTATTTACCTCTAAGATATCATAATCTCCTGTTTCCTTGATATAAGCTGTAACTGCTAAGATAAGCCACAATGGATCATCATTGAAATTGCCACCAATTTCATCATTTCCTTTTTTCGTTAATGGTTGATATTGATGATAAGCTCCACCATCTGGTAACTGTGTGGATGCAAGATCAATAATCCTCTCTCTTGCACGATCTGGAATCTGATGAACAAATCCAAGCAAATCCTGATTGGAATCTCGAAATCCCATCCCCCTTCCAATTCCGGATTCAAAGTACGAAGCACTTCTCGATAAATTAAAGGTAACCATACATTGATATTGATTCCAGATATTTACCATCCGATTTAATTTTTCATCATGCGTCTTTACGTTGTACTTCGAAAGCAGTTTCTCCCAATATTCGTTAAGCTCTAGGAACGCTTGATCAACAGCCTTTACTGTAGAATATTTTGATATCATCTCTTCTGCTTTCTTCTTATTAATAACATTCGTACCATTTGGTGCCAAGGATGATAATAATACCTCATCAGTATCAACCTTACCAACTTGATACTCCCATTTTTCTTCTAATTTATTTTCAACATATCCAAGAATAAATACAAGTTCTTTGCTTTCCTTAGGCTGCAAGGAAATTTCAACACAATGAGAGGCAATTGGGGACCAACCATCTGCAACAGAATTTTTTGATTCACCACTCGCAACTACCTGCGGATTATCAAATCCGTTGTAGGTACCAAGAAAACTCTCACGATCAGAATCGAATCCACAAATAGGGGCATTTACAGAGAAAAATGCATAATGATCCCGTCTTTCTTTGTATTCTGTCTTATGATAGATTACGGAACCCTTAACTTCTACTTCACCTGTTGAGAAATTTCGTTGAAAATTCGTAGCATCTTCCCCCGCATTCCACAGGCACCACTCGAGGAATGAAAACAATTTCACATTCTTAACTTGATTACTTGTATTAATAATTGATACTTTATGTACTTCGCCATTATAGTTTAATGGTACAAAGAAGGTTATCTTTGTCTCAATTCCATTTCTTCTTCCTGTTATTTTGGTATAACCCATACCATGACGACACTCATAATATTCTAGTTCCTTTTTTGCAGGCGCAAAACCCGGTGACCAAAAATCACCATTATCGTATAAGTAGTAATAGCGACCACCACCAAGATCTAATGGTACATTATTATAACGAAATCTTGTGATCCTACGTAGTTTTGCATCTTTATAGAAACTGTAACCTCCAGCAGTATTTGATATCAAGGAAAAGAACGCTTGCGATCCGAGATAGTTAATCCAAGGATACGGCGTTTCAGGAGTTGTGATAACGTATTCTTTGTTTAAATCATCAAAAAATCCAAATTTCATGCGAATTCTCCTTTATTATTCTTGGTAAAATTGTTTTTACAAGTTATGAAAGGTTCATACGAAACATTTTAGTAAGTATAACTGTCCATAACACATTATATAACAAGATTACGTAAGAGTAAATCGAATTAATCCACAAAAACCATGGTGTTTCCTTGTGAAAACTATACTATTTTCAACGAAATTTTCGTTTATATAAGAACATTCCCTTGCTTTGAGCTACGAAACTATTTCGCTTTCTTAAGAAATGTTTCAACCTTGTGAAGATTGTACCTATTTTTTATTCAATATCTTTCCTATTCTATGCGCTCGCTCTTTATATTTTTTTCCTATATGTTTCTTCTCTATTATGTTCCTGTTTTATATGTTCTTGTTCTATAATTCTTTATGTTCTATATGTCATTGCTAACACATTTCTACTCAATAAAGATTCTTCTATATATATTTCTTCCTATATATTTCTTCCTATATTTTTCTGCTCTATACTTTTCTGCTCTATACTTTTCTGCTCTATATTATCTATTCTATATATTTCTACTCTATA
>DPVV01000319.1 GCA_003526525.1 Lachnoclostridium phytofermentans
CGCTCTTCCGATCTCAATATGCCAAATACCAAGGAATAGCCAACTGCGAGCAGCGCATAACACATTCCAAGCGTTAGGCCATTAAATATCTGTTGTCCAATCATTTATTCACCTTTATGGGGCTTGGCAAAACCATAGGTATGTAGCAAACTATTCCGTTTTGCCAGCCCCCCTTTCTTGTCTATCTAGCCTAGTTCATCTTTACAAATTTTCCACCTTGAATTGTTACTTTTACAAATGCTTTATCTACATTACCATTTTCATCAAACTTCGTCTGACCTGTTACACCTTCGTAATCTACTTCTGCTAATGCATTTCGAACAGCTTCCTTATCTGTAGAACCTGCTTTTTCAATTGCAGATAATAACATACCAACGGAGTCATAAGCCTGTGAAGTTAAAGCACTTGGTTTGTTACCAAATTCTTTTTCAAAAGCACTAACATAGTTTTTAATCTTTTCATCCTTAGATTCAGAGAAGAAGATAACTGGGAAACATACACCTTCTATTGCTAAGCCGCCAAGTTCAATTAATTGTTGGCTATATGAATTAGAGAAACCAACTACTTTAATATCAGAATTAATCTGCTTATATTGCTTTGCAACGGGAGCTACAAGATTGTACATACCAGCGCAGATTACTACATCAGCTCCTGCCTGATTTAACTTTGTGATTGCTGGGCTGTAGTCATCAGACCCTTCTACAACTTCTTCATGTGCTACGATAGAGACACCATCTATACCAAGTTTCTCAACTAATTCTTTGATAATCTTGGAGGTGTTTGTTCCCCAGTCTGTCTTTATAGAAATAATACCAATGTTCTTCTTTCCAAGGTCATTGACTGCGATATCAATACTTGCTGCTGCCTCGGCGCTGATAACCGTATTATTTCTGAATATGTAATCACCCACTAAACTATAGTCTGGATGAGATGCGGAAGGAGAGATCTCAATCAATTTATTCTCTTGATAAATAGGTGCTGCTGTTAAACATACACCAGAAGAGAAATGTCCGATAACACCTGCAATATCACCCTCACTGACAATCTTCTGAGCAATGGTTGCTGCTTCTTCTGAGGAATTCTTATCATCGTACTGTACAATTTTAATCTGCTTTCCTAATACGCCACCTTTTTTATTCCATTCATCCGCCATCATCTTGGCTGCATTGGTAAATCCAATCCCATATTCTGCATTATCACCAGTCATTGGTCCTGCTACAGCTATTTTGATGGTTTCAGCACTGGAACTATCCCCCGATGTTGTTTTACCTTTGTTCGCACACCCCGTCATACTTGAAACTACAATAGCCACTAATGAAATCAACCCAAATACTCTTTTTAATTTTCTCATATTCCTCGTCCCTTTCAATATTCCATTTTTTGTGTTTTGTGCTACTTAGTTTAACATTATCTTTACTATTACTTCGTCTGTTTCCTGCATTCCCTCCTTTGCTAAAGTTACCACTCCGTCAATCGTCTTTTGAATTGTATCCTTTACAATACCATCGCCAGATAGAAAGCCTTTCCCCTTTAGACTTATCATGGTAGCAACAATTGCTGCATCTACTGCAGACGCAATCTTAGCTGCACAGGAGGACTTTGCCCCATCACAAACGATTCCTGATACATTTGCTAGCGTATTGATGATAGTCTGGTTAATTTGTTCTTCGTTTCCACCATATAAATAGGTAATTCCTGCACCTGCTCCTGCAGCTGCACTTACCGCCCCACAATAAGCTGACAATCTTCCAATTTCAGATTTTTGATATATTGCAATCAGATTACTGATTATAAGGGCCCTTAGAATTTTTTCATCCTCTACATCTAACATTTTTCCAAATTCAATGACTGGAAGAGATACTGTCATTCCCTGATTGCCACTGCCTGAATTGATGATGACAGGAAGTTCACATCCATTCATTCTTGCATCGGATCCTGCTGCTGGCATAGCCTTTGCTCTGATTTTTACATCATCACCGTAAACATCCAATAATGTTGATCCAACATTGACACCATATGTATTACGAAGACCTTCTTTTGCAATCTTTGTGTTATATTCGATTTGTCTTTCTAAGATTGGTCTTACTTCTTCGATATCTACCTGGTTCGCAAATTCTAAGATACTCGCTACACTTAAGACACTATAATCTACGGTACTTCCATCACAATCTTCAATTTCTTCTTCAAAGATAACAACGCCATCTTTTTCAATGCGAGCTATCCCTGTATGTGTTTTTACTAATTCAACCAAAGAGGAGTTCTCCCCTTTTTTCATATGTACGATAATATGTAACTTCTCTGTCGTTTGAAGAAATTTTGTTTGACAAAATCCAGTTGTTAAAAGGCGTTTCGTTTCTTCCAAATCCTCTTCTGTTACCGTAGTTAGCACTTCCAGTTTTTTGTTTGCATCACCGCCAATCATACCTACGATAGCAGCAGCTTCAATACCTTTAAGATTTTTCGTCATAGGAACGACTACGCTCTTGGCATTTTTTATTATATTAGAACTGCATTCCACAGTAAGTTCGTCTGGCATATCACCAAGTACTTCTCTGGCTTTTGCTGAGGCAAGTGCTATTGCAATCGGTTCTGTACATCCTAAAGCAGGAACTAGTTCAGCTTTCAGAATATCAATCATTTTTTTGTACATGTGTTCTCACCTTTTCCTTATCTTTTCTCTTGTTTCATTCAGTTTTCACTGTACCATCTTGATACACTAATAATATACTAAAACAGGATGGATTTCAATATCATTTTGTGCAATTTAACCTATTTATAGCATCTTTGTTAATTATATATTATACACATTTACCTTTTATATAATTTTCAATGAATGATTAGTGCACTTTTACAATGCATTTGTATCATTATGATACACCCTAATATTAACTTGTCTCATTATTATCGAAAGGAACACTCATGAAATGCTTCAAATCTAGATTCCTAACTATAGATAATTTCGGGATAACTATGTATAGATGTGAAGGCCTTGGTAACCCTGTAACTATATGGTTGAGGAATGGCCTCAGATATGATATAATAGCGAAGAACTTTGAAAAGAAATAATAAAGGAGAATATCATGGCAGAAAAAAATCCTATTGTTACATTTGAAATGGAAAACGGAGATGTGATTAAGGCTGAACTTTATCCTGAAATCGCACCAACTTCCGTAAACAATTTTATATCCTTAATTAAGAAAGGTTATTATGATGGGCTTATCTTCCATCGTGTAATTAAAGGCTTCATGATTCAGGGTGGTTGCCCAGAAGGAAGCGGTATGGGTGGTCCTGGCTATTCTATCCATGGTGAGTTCGCACAAAATGGATTCATCAATGATTTAAAGCATACCGAAGGCGTTTTATCCATGGCACGTTCCATGCGTCCAAACTCCGCAGGATCTCAGTTCTTTATTATGCATAAAAATTCCCCACACCTTGATGGTGCATATGCTGCTTTTGGTAAAGTAACAGAAGGAATGGACATTGTAAATAAAATTGCTGAGACAAAGGTTGATTACAATGATCGTCCTTTGGAAGAGCAGAAATTAAAGAAAGTTACTGTAGAAACTTTTGGTGTTGAATACGACGAACCAGAGAAACTTTAATTTGTTCCATAAATTAAAAAAATCAGTCATGGATATATATCCGTGACTGATTTTTTTATTCCATACTCTATGTTTATAACTGACTGATATTTTAACTTAATCCATGCTCTTTCTACTAGTTTTACGCTCTATCTAGATTTAATCTTAAGGAGAATTTTTAAATCTGCCATCCCATAATCTTTTTAATCTTTTCTGTCAACTGTGTCGCAGCCTTTTGATGTGTCACTTTACTTGGATGCCAATCTGCCCCATAGCCATCCGCTTTATCTTGTTCTGTTAATCTAAAGGTAACTATGTTATCATCTTTCGTTTCCTTTTGATAAAGAGTTACCGCCTCTTCTACCATTGGATATAGATTAGCACCCATCAGTCCCAAAGTACATAAAATGGTTGCATCCCTATTCTTTTCTCTCACTACCTTTAGAAATTTTACATATTCATCTCGATATTCTTCGTGGCGTTCTTTTTTATCTTTACAATAGGTATTGTCATTCGTACCTAAATTAATAACGATAAGTTCTGGGATGTACTTAGAAAAATCCCATGGAACATTTTCTAATAATGGCATGTCTTTATACGTACCAAAGCATCTAGCTACACTTTGATAGTATTTTGGTACAATCTGAATTGTATCTTTTTTATCACTCTCTGTATATCCACTTACAATACCATAACCGCTATACGATACCATACTATAATCGCTATTTAATTCTTTTGCAGTCAGATAAGCATATGCTTTGGTCACATTTTCAGTAGATGTTGTAAAATGTACTAATTCATTCTCTGCATCAACACCATACCCGCAGGTAATGGAATCTCCAATAAATTCAATCTTGTGTGCCAAATCTTCGGTCTTCTTAGACGGTAAATCACTATGTAATATAATTTTCTCTATCCCAATCATGGAATGGGGTGCTTCTGATATCTTTAAGATACGGACTTTAATCTCCTGCTTAATCCTACTTTCAAAGATTTTAACTATTTTTTGTTTTTCTTTTAGTGTATCGCAAAAAACAAGTTCTTCATTGATATACATTGCAAATCTTGCATAATCAGTCCCATTCTGTCCATGAACAGAACTATCGGAAACAAATGCGATTTCGACCAATTCAGTCTCACAGTGAAACTCGATTCCACTTCCTGATAAAGAAAGCCATCGAATTCCATCCTTAGAATACGTTCTACCAATTTGCTTTACATCACCGTAATCTCCACTCCATTCTTTCCTCTGTAACATAACATTTCCTCCTCATAGTAACAAGGATTTGTTTTATACATATCTCTATCTTGAGGGCGATTCTCTACAAGTTATCTTTCCTTCTCATGAAATCCAATAATGTATTTAAAACAAATCCTTGATTCCGTACTTCTTATACTAATCTTTCTTGTACTAATCTTTCTTGTACTAATCTTTCTTGTACTAATCTTTCTTGTACTAATCTTTCTTGTACTAATCTTTTTAACGTCAAAGCGGATACTTAGAATCCGCTTGCTCGTTACCTTACAGTAGCTCCGCTGTAAATTCAGTGGGTTCTTTAACACCCGCTGAGATGAAGATGCCAACCTGTAAGGTTATAATATCAAAGTAAATTATAAATGTAAACGAATGGATTATCTCTTCATAGAAAATATCAAGCGAAATGTCGTAAACTGTTGTTCCTTTTCCTTATAACCAACCATTGTGGTAACGGAAGTCTCTAATGCTGTATTTTCTGCTAAAATTGATAGATTGTCATAAGGAACTGCTGACATCCGAACATTATTCGCACCGATTCGCATACTTAGCCCCTGACTACATTCCTTTATTGCATTTTGTAATATCTTATTCACTACTTTCGTGTAAGGAGCCTTTTTCTCATCGATTTCTAAATCATCCGATTCTTTGGTAAGAACATTTAAATCATCTAGCATTGATTGTGTCAGACTGTATGCCTTCATTTTCAGATTCTTATCAATAACCACAACACCAATGGCATTCAAATACTGATCTGAACTTACAAGCAAGGTATTCTTTCTTGGATTGACACTTTCACACTCAGAGAGGGTACTATGACTGTGTCCATCGATAAATAAATCAATGCCATCCACCGTCGATAACACATCAATACTATTTAAGCGACTCTTACCATTTATACCAAGATGCCCAAGAGCTATAATTACATCTGCTCCAGCGCTCTTTAAATAACCAACTTCCATACGTGCAGCATCAATAGGGCTCATGATTGTAATACGATCTACCTTACGTGCATCATTGAGAGTCATGGTTACTTGCGTACTAAGTCCAAAGATTCCATAGGTAACACCATTTTTTTTAATGAGTACATGTTCTCCAAATAATAAATGATTGGTTGTAAGGTCAATCACATTGGAACCCAAAACAGGAAAATTTAATTTGTTTGCTAAATCTACAAGGTGATTAGTTCCATACTCGTAGTCATGATTGCCAGTCACCATAGCATCATAACCAAGAGCATTCATTAACTTTCCAATCGTTTCTCCTTCATTATAAGTCGCTAGAGTAGTACCACGAAAAGTATCCCCCGCATCAAATAAAAGAACTTCTGCTCCTGCTGCAATACAAGCATCCTTTAAAGCAGCTAACGTTGTTAGCCCTACGCTATTATCCTTCCCCAATTGAACTCTTCCATGAGTATCATTCGTATGCAAAATCACCGTTTTTCCCGCTAAACCTCCCAGACGAAATGAATCCTCACCTGCATTTACTTTCGTATGAGAACATAAAAATACCTGAAAAGCTACAATCACTAATATTATGGCTCTTTTTTTCACTCCGATAACACTCCTAACTTCACATATTTCCATGGTATTATGTGATAAAATTAGGTTACTTATCCTACAATTCAAAGAACCTTTTAAGTTATTTTTCTATTTATCAGTTTACTTAATCACGTATCTATTTACTCAATCATGTGTCTATTTAATTAATCATGTATCTTTTACTTAATCATGTAACTATTTACTTAATCATGCTTCTATTTACTTAACCATGTATTTATTACTTAATCATACTTCTCCTACTCAGTTAACGTATGCTCCATCCGTGCATGTTTTTTCCATCCACCACTAACCATACGACTAATGAATAAGATGGCTCGGAAAACCCAGTCGATCGTCATCGCTACCCAAACACCGAACACACCAAGGCCAAAATTCTGCGCTAATACAAAGCTCAAACCAACACGGAAGATCCACATCGATGAAATGGAAGTAAACATCGTATACTTCACATCATTTGCAGCTCTTAAAGCATTTGGAAGAGTAAAAGCAGAAGGCCAGATGATAATACAACAGATACAATGATATATAATCAACTTCGTTGCAAGCTCTTTCGTAGCTGCTTGAGCCTCAAATAAATTTACAATCGGATTGACACTTAACAATACGATGATATTGAGCACTAACATTGAAATACTTGCATATTTTAAAAGCTTCCATGTGTATTTCTTTGCTTCGTCAAGCTTTCCTGCACCTACACATTGACCAACTACAGTAATCATTGCTAACCCAATCGCACTACCAGGGATACAATTAAACGATGCTACAGAGTTTCCAATTGCATTCGCTGTCATTCCAACCTCGCCATACATAGCGATCAAACTGCCTACCAAAAGCTTACCAAACTGAAAAATACTATTCTCTAAACCATTTGGAATACCGATTTTTAAAATTCGTCGAATCATCTCCGGTTGGTAGCCTAAGCGAAAGTTATATTCGATACATATGGCATTTTCTTGATTCCGTAAACGATAGATAACTATAATAGCAGCAATCATACGTGATAATAAGGTTGAGATAGCTGCCCCTGCTACTCCCATACCAAACACAAAGATGAGGATTGCATTTCCAGTTATATTAATGATATTCATCCAAAGGGATGTCATCATAGATATCTTAGAATTCCCCATGGCACGAAACAAAGCAGCTCCTGCATTATATATCGCAATAAATGGGAAGGATACTGCTACGATATAAAAATATGTCTTTGCATTTTGCATCGTCTGTGGGCTTAATTTACCATAAATCAGATGTAAAATTGCTTCATTTCCTATCAAAGAAATAACCATTAAAATTACCGATAAAAATGCTACGGATAACACTAATTGGTTAGCAGCCTCTCTGGCTTTCTCTCTGTTTTTTTGCCCAATATACTGTGCTGCCACGACAGCACCACCCGTTGCTAAGGCTGAGAACAGACCTATTAAAAGCACACAGATCGCATCCACCGCTGAAATTCCTGAAACAGCCTCTTCTCCTCTTTTTGCAATCATTATGGTATCTGCCATACCAACCGTAACCGCAAGCAGCTGTTCAATAACAAGTGGAACCAATAACTTGATAAGATTTTTTCTAGTAAACATGGCTAATCCACTCCGCTTTCCCTTCCGAAAATCACTAACACTGAATAATTATGAAGTATCTATTACAAATATACAATAGTAGAAACACTGAAAATTATTGTATGTCAGTATAACTTTTGTTTAATACTATACAAGAATAAGCACACTTCACAAGCTTTTCCTTGTTATGAATAAATAAACGAACTATGCACTTTTCTTATCCCCTTGCATTTATATATTTATATATTAAAAACGTTTCTCGAAACTAGATCATGATGAAGCCTTCCAAACTTCTCGCCTTGAATCTATCATAGTAACCTGTTATAATAGGGGAAAAATTTCACTGGAGGACCTATGATTAAAATAATTGCTAGCGATATGGACGGAACACTACTACAAAACGGATGCCAGCAAGTAAGTGACCGTGCTATCTCGATTATTAAACAACTACATGATAAAGATATTCTCTTTGTGGCAGCCAGTGGCCGTCAATATCCAAATCTATACCGTAATTTTAAAGATGTTGCCAAACATATGGCATTTATTTGTGAAAATGGTTCCCTTGTCATGTATCAAGATAGGGTTTTATATAAAAGCGCTATGGATCATAAGTTGGCAAAAGAACTATGTCAAACTATCTATGAGCGAGAAGGTTGCGAAGTTCTTATCTCAGGTCAAAACACTTCTTATTTGATTCCAAAAACTGATAGTTATATTGATCGTATGAAAAACACCGTTAAGAACAACGTAGCAATCGTAACTAGTTTTCATGAAATACCAGAAGACATCATAAAAATTTCAGTATATGAAATAGAAGGTATTTCTCATTCTGCTTCCTATTTTACCTCACTTTTTGGTGATAAATTAAAAGCGACCATATCAGGTGAACAATGGCTAGACTTTGTTAATCCTTTCGTAAATAAAGGAGCGGCTCTAAGCCATTTATTAGATTATCTATCCCTTAGCCCAGATGAGGCAATGGCTTTCGGCGATAACTATAATGACCTAGAGATGCTCTCTTTAGTCTCCTATGGTTATGTAATGGATAATGCAGTACCTGATATCAAAAATCGATATTCTTATAAATCATCCTTAGTAGAAGACACCCTAGAGAAATTATTATAACCTACCAACTTCTGCGTAATAGATTATTATTTTCCTCAAGGTGAGCAAAATCATTAAAGCGCTCTAAATAAAAACGTTGATAATCCCGATCAAATCGAAGCTGTGTAATACTGGTATTCTCAAGCGATACCGCAAATAGCAGCTTCTTTGATTGTGGCATGCCTAAGATGTCTGTAACAATGGATCGAATGACTCCTCCATGAGTTACTACCGCTATTCTTTGTTTTCCAGAATGTATCATCTCTTCTAGCACATCTCTTACTCGTTTGACCACATCCTGTCCACATTCACCACCAGGGAACGGTAAATCCTCCGATAATTCCATCCGTTTCTTTTTAAAGTCACCAAATGCCATATTATTATATTCATCACTATTTCCAGTCATACGTCCAAAATCAATTTCCCGCAGCTCCGTTCTAATTCGATAATCTACATCGCCTAAATATATCTTCGCTATTTCTGCGGTTTCTCTTGCTCGAAGTAAATCACTGGAGTAAAGACAATCAATTCCATACTCACTAAGCCGTTTTCCAAGAAGTTTTGCCTGTTCTCTTCCTTCTGCTGCAAGATTTACATCAACGTTACATAGCTGACTGCTTTGTCTGCCATGTCTTATCAAAAAAATGTTCATGCTAACCTCCATTCTTATGAAATCATGCCCTACTATCCAAAGCATATCTTCATTGTGTAAAAACCTTCTACTGATTACACCAACCTTCGTCTTCGTATACTTAAAATTGTTATTAGACAGTTTTAGTATTATCATACACCTGCCGTAGCTAATAACCTATCCTCGGATATAATCAACTAAGCCTTTTTATCTATAATATCCTATAATAACGATGCATATAATTACTACCGGCATATGAAGGATGGTGGTATTTCCCTTTATTGTTACAAAATAATCTATTACTTGGTAAACCAAGTCCTTATAACTTATATGTTACCTAAACATTAAGAATTTGTCTACATAAGAATACTGCTTTTATGAAAGTGGAACCGAATGAATGACCATTCATATATTATAGAAGAAGGAGGTAGCTCTATGTCACAGCTAAGTAAAATTGTCTTTCTAGGCGGAGATTTAAGACAGTATTATATGATAAAACAACTAATGGAAGCTGGTTTTCCTGTGGCGGTCTATGGTCTTGACCGTGGAGAATTAGGCGATACCATATATGAAGCGACCACACTAAAAGAAGCATTATCTTTTGGGAATATCGTGATATGTCCTATTCCAGTCTCCAAAAATCAGGTAGATATCTTCTCTAAACATGCAGTACCTGATTTAACCCTTGATAAGCTTAAGGAGAATTTAACGGAGGGTCATACTCTCTTCGGAGGTTGTTTTGATAAATCCATGTCTAAGTATTGTGAGAAAAAAAATATTCGCCTCTATGACTTTATGGAAATTGAATCTGTAAGCATCGCAAATGCCATTGCAACTGCAGAGGGAACTATAGCGGAAGCCATCCTTCGCAGTACCGTCAACCTACACAAAAACGAGTGCCTTGTCCTAGGCTTTGGTCGTTGTGCTAAAATTCTAGCAGACAAATTAAAAGGAATGGGTGCAAAAGTTAGTGTTGGCGCACGTAATGAAGAAGCATTAGCATATGCCGATGCCTATGGATATGAAAATATTCCACTTTCGGAGCTTAGCAAGCATCTGCATCGTTTTCCATTTATCTTTAATACCATTCCTGCTATGGTATTGGATTCTGCACTGATAAGCTATGTGCGAAAAGATGCAGTGATTATAGATATATCATCAAAACCTGGCGGCGTAAATTTCGATTATTGCAATCAACTGGGAATCAATGCCTCTCTATGCCTTGGGCTTCCTGGAATTTATGCCCCAAAAGCATCTGCTACGATCTTAGTGACAGCTTTATTTAATTGTATTAGCGGCAGTGCCTCCTCGAAAGAGTAAAAAAGGAATGTGAAACTATGAAACTTTCAGGTAAGAATGTTGGTGTAGCACTAACTGGCTCATTTTGTACCTTTGCAAAAATAATACAACAAATTCAAAATATAGTGAATGAACAAGCGAATGTAATACCTATCTTTTCTTTTAATGCTCAAAGCATCGACAGTCGTTTTGGGAAAGCA
Source organism: Lachnoclostridium phytofermentans (assembly GCA_003526525.1). Lineage (GTDB taxonomy): Bacteria > Bacillota > Clostridia > Lachnospirales > Lachnospiraceae > Lachnoclostridium. Next base: position 11,198 of record DPVV01000319.1, read on the forward strand.
GCTGATTTTATGGAGCAAATTACAAAAATCACTGGAAATAAACCGGTCTTAACAATCGCCGGAGCAGAGCCACTAGGTCCTAAGGGAATGATTGATATCCTGATTATTGCTCCATGTACTGGTAACACCCTTGCAAAATTTTGCAATGGCATCACCGATACTCCAGTCCTAATGGCTGCGAAAGGTCATTTGCGTAATCAAAAACCGCTCGCTATTTCCTTAGCTACCAATGATGCTCTCGGTATTAACTTTAAAAATGTGGGTTCCATGTTGAACTGTAAAAATGTATACTTCGTTCCATTTGGTCAGGATGACTTTAATAAAAAGCCGAACTCTATGATTTCCAATACTTCTCTCATCATTCCGACTCTTGAGTTAGCGTTGGAGGGGAAACAAATTCAGCCTATTATTGAGAATCCAGAAGGTTAAAGATATAAGAAAAGAATGTTGTATACTTTCTCTATAAACAGTTAAAAGATATCAGTTAAAAACATAAAGGAGGGAATCAAATTCCCTCCTTTATGTTTCACTATTTAATATAACTACCTTCCATCGTCTTATGAATCAAAATCTTCTTATCAATTCTCTCCTTTAATTCTGTTACATGCGAAATAATACCAACCAACCTGTTTCCAGAAGTTAAAGAAATTAACGTTTCAATCGCCTGTTCTAAAGACTCAGAATCCAAGGAACCGAAACCTTCATCAATAAACATCGAATCAAGCTCGATACCACCTGCATAGCTTTGGATTACATCGGATAACCCAAGCGCAAGTGCGAGCGCAGCTTTAAATGACTCTCCTCCAGAAAGAGACTTTACAGTTCTCTGCTTTCCGGTGTAATGATCCATAACAAAGATTTCTAATCCACCCTGACTTCTTAGATTAATGCTGTCTGCACGGTGCAACGTATACTGGCTAAATGTCATCTTACGAAGTCTCTTATTTGCTTCCTCAATGACTGTATCAAAGTAAAATGCTTGTACATATTGTTCAAAAGCTATCTTAACTTTTCCTGTAAGTTCACCATTTGCTGTTTTAGAAAGTTCATTAATACTAAGATACCTTCTTTGAATCTCTCCCTTTGCCTCCAGTTGTTTCTTTGCATCCAGGTAAATCTGTTCGTTATTTCGAATTCTTCGATTTACTTCCTCTTTCCGGCGTTCACATACTGACTTTTGAGAGATTATCTCGTTACGATTTTCATGAAGTATCTGTATATCCACCGAATCCGTATCTTTAATTTCATTAACCAACTTTTCTATCATTAAATGTTGTTCAGATACCTGTTTCTCATAATCTTCTATCATTTTCTGCGTCTGTTCTATTTTATCTTCATTCCAAAGACAAGCAAGATAGCTCTCTTCAGAACCAAAGGATGTTTCAATCAGCTTCTTTTGATAAGCTTTTTCTTCTTCCTCTAAGGCAGCCTTTTGCTTCGCTTCTTTTATTTCGTTATCCTCAATAACAGCCTTTAGTGCGGACCACTGAGAGCGTAATTCACGAAACTCTCGCTCTAGTCGCTCCAGATTATTGCGAATTTGATTGCTTTCCACTAGAAGGGAAGTATGTTTGTTTTCACATTCTTCTTTGGTAGCATACTTTCTTCGTTCTAAAATCTGTTCTCTGCTTCCTTCCATCTGTCCAAGAACAGTAGCAATCGCTATTTTTTCTTTATTAAGGCTCTGAATATTCTGTACGTTTTCTTCGAGAGCAGCTGTGATTTCTGCCGTATGTTTATTACACCAGTCTCTTCTCTCTTGATTTTTCTTAAGTACTCTATATTCTTCGTTTTTCTGAAGAAATACTTCTTCACTTCGAGACAATTCTTCTGTGATTCGATCTTTTATCTTATCTTTGCCGACTGCTTCTTCAAAGAGCTCTTCACACACTACACCTAAGTTATCCCACATTAAAGAAATCTTAGTATTTTGATTACTAACGGAAAGACTTTGCTGATTAAGTGCAATTGTTTCCTTCTCAAGTTTTCCCTTTGTCTGATTTAACATAGCCTCAGTAGGCGCTTCCTTACTACATTCTGCCTTCTTTGGATGACTGGTAGAACCACAGACAGGACATGGCTCTTCGTCTTTAAGATTCATTGCAAGCAAGCCCGCTTGTTCACGAAAATACGCTAATTCTAAGACTTGATACTCTTTACTCGCAGTTTGATAAGAGTTCTCTTTCTTAAAATACTCTTGTTGTAACTCCTTTAAGTTACTTGACTCTAATTCTATACGATTTAGTTCTTCTAAAAGGCTTTTTAGTTTCGTTATCTTTGACTTTAAATCTTTTCCTATCTGAATACATTCAGCGATTTCTTGGTCAATAGGAAGATATCCTTGTAGCTCCTTGGCTAGTTCACTATACTCAGACTTTAGTATCTTGCCTTGTTCTTCAAGCCCTTTCTCATTCGATACAATAACCTCTTGTTTCTTAAGATTGTCTTGTATCCTTATTTCCAATTGTTTCAGATTCTCAAATTGGGCTAATTCTTCCTTACATTGATTGATAGCTATTGCAAGTTCTTCTAATCGAACCTTATCTTTTTCATGCTCTTGATATTCTGCTTGCTTCTTCTTCGCCTCTTCCGACACAACATTAAATCGATTCTTCTGCTCTATTATCTCTCTTGCTAGATTCTCAGTTTCAACTCTACTCTTGTGGTATGCATCTGCAACAGGCTTTACCTGATATAACGCTTTCTTTGCATTTTGTAAATTTATTTGGCTTAATTTAATCTGATCCGATTGTTTTCTTAATTCTACTAGGAGGAGCCTTCTTTGCTCTAATTCCTGCCTCTTTTTCTCTTGCTCCTCTACGAGAGTAATCTTGGTAGTAAGCTCAACAAGCTTACTTGATAACTCTTTATTCTCCACCTCTAAGGTTTCATATTGTATTTTGTCTTCCTCTAAGTCAAGTTC
>DPVV01000152.1:0-2065 GCA_003526525.1 Lachnoclostridium phytofermentans
TAATGGGATTTTTACATCCGGATCAAGGAAAAGTATCGATCCTTGGAATGGATTGTTTCGAGAAAGCAAGTACTATTCAGAATAGTTTAGGATATTTACCTGGTGAAATTACCTTTATGGATGACATGACAGGGCTCGAGTTTTTGCATTTTATTGCGAGGATGAAGAAGATGAAAGATTTTTCTTATGCAGAGAATCTTATGAATTATTTCGAACTTGATCCTAAAGGAAAAATTAAAAAGATGTCGAAGGGAATGAAGCAAAAGATAGGTATTGTTTGTGCATTTATGAATCAGCCGGACATTCTAATTCTTGACGAACCAACAAGTGGACTAGATCCTTTAATGCAAAGCAAATTTGTCGATTTAATATTAGAGGAAAAGAAACGTGGAGCTACCATTTTAATGTCCTCTCATATATTTGAGGAGGTTGAAAAGACCTGTGACAGAGCTGTTATCATAAAAGAAGGAAAGATAATGGAAGATGCACAGATTGAAAAATTAAAGCATAGTAGAAAGAAGGTTTATGAGATAACCTTTGCTACGAAAGAGATGGCAACAATGTTTCTTGAACATACATCCTATAAAGAAGCGGAAGTCTCTGATAATGTGATAACCATTCGTATTAGTGGTCAGGCGGATCAATTAATAAAATCTCTTGCAACATATGAGATTTTAGACCTTGACGTAAAAACCCAGTCACTGGAAGAACTGTTTATGACATTTTATGGAGGGAAAAACAATGATTAGTAAGACGTTATTTTTACGGGAAACCAAATCAAATTATAAGATTGTACTAATCTTTCTTGCAGTGTTAACATTGTATGGTTCAATGGTAGTAGCTATGTTTGATCCAAAGCTTGGTGAAAGTTTGCGGGCTATGGCTGAGAGTATGCCACAGATATTTTCTGCTTTTGGTATGACCAGTGTTTCAAATACACTGATTGAATTTCTTGCCAGTTACTTATATGGTATGATATTTGTATTTTTCCCTTTGATTTTCATTATACTAGTTTCTAATCGTATTATGGCAAGATATATTGAAAGAGGCTCCATGGCTTATCTTTTAGCAACACCAACAAAGCGTAGTACAGTTGCATTTACCGAAGCTTTATTTTTAATCATGGGATGTTTCATTCTTACAGTTTATGTAACTGTATTATGTATCACTACAAGCGCAATTCTATTTCCAGGGGATCTTGATGTGGGTAGATTTATCATTTTAAATATTGGATTATTTGGTGTTTTTCTATGCTTTAGCGGCATCTGTTATTGCTCCACTTGCCTATTTAGTGATTCTAAGTATCCATATGGAATCGGAGCATCCTTATGTGTTGTATTTGTCCTTGTTAAGATGATATCACAAGTTTGGGATAAGGCTGATAAATTTAAATACGCGACACCGCTAACATTATTTGATACAAGTGGAATTATTAAAGCGGAAACTAGTGCTTATATTGGAATTGTGATTTTATATGCAATTGGAATCGTTTTATATGGAATTGGAATTAGATATTTTTCAAGAAGAGATTTATCTATATAAATTTAATTTTGATACTTTTAAGGGGTGCTATTCAGGTAGTTTGAATGGTGCCTTTTTTAAAGCTCTGTGTCAAGTGCTATATACTAGGTACAGAGCTATTTTAGTCTCATTAGGGACTTTAAAAGAAGTTGGTTCCCTTTTCTAGTGTTATTTTCTAGAGGAACGTTATTTACACATAATATTTTACGCTACCTACAGATTCATTACGCAATTTTAAATTATTATTTTAAATATATAGATATTAATTTCTAAAATGTAATAGAAAGGAAAATGTAAGAGATAAATAAAAGAAAAACGGTAGAATAGTTGAAAAATGTAGATAAAAATGGTAAAGTATAATAAAGAATTAGTATATATTGGTATACTGGATTCGATAGAAATTTTCATAAGAGAGCATAAGAAAGAATTAAAAATGTAATCAAATGTAATATAAATAGCGTTATTAGAAAATATTACAGGAGGATATAACAAGAAATCTGTAAAACAAGGAATCTGTAAAACAAGAAATCTGTAAAACAAGGAA
>DPVV01000152.1:2333-2971 GCA_003526525.1 Lachnoclostridium phytofermentans
AGAAATCTGTAAAACAAGGAAATAGTACCTAGTAATAAAAGTATATAGTAATAATTTGTTTGACTTGGTACAATATGCTTATATTTACATAGTTGCAAGAGAGGAGAAGGTATTATGAGTAGTAGCTTATTTCACTCAAAAAAAAGCACAAACGCGATGGTTTCAGCAGAACGTGTGAAACTGTTAGAAGAGATATTAAAAGTAAGCAATGGTGAGACCAATATGATTGAGGAAGATGGATTTCTCGACATGGAACTGGTACAACAAATTAATGCAATGATCTATAACCTTAGAAGCAGGGAAAACAATGATGTGTTGCGAATGAATGACTTGGTGGAGGAAGCAACTAACAATTCAATCATGAAAGGGATGCTTGAAACAGTATTAGGGCAGAGTAACTCAATCGAAGGATTAAGTATCTCAAGTAAGGAATTGGGTGATTCCATCTCGAATATTTCTAATGCAGTAGAAAATATAAAACAATTTGTTGACGAAGCAGTGGTTACTTCAGTAGATAGTGCACAGAACATGACAAAGAGTATTGAAGTAGTAAGCCAATCAACAGAAGAGATACGTAATATTAATGACATGGTACATAGCTTTCAATCAAAAACTTTGAAAATCCATGAAATTATTGA
>DPVV01000517.1:0-3816 GCA_003526525.1 Lachnoclostridium phytofermentans
GTTTATGAGACTGTTCTTCTAATTTTTTTAACATCTCATAACAAAATTCCATAGCCTCTTTTGTTTGCCCAATCTCGTTGATTATATCCTTATGAGTTTTTTCCATGTGTATAAATCCTCACTATTCTTGTCTTAAACTAACTATAACATATTTTAACATAAAATATATAAAATGTCTATTTTATCGTAAAAGGATATAAATAAGATTATTTTTCTTTTTGACAAGTTCTACATAAATCCTGTTGATCAAGTTTCATACTAATATGTTCTATACCATCTTCCATGTATACTTCACCCATAGTTTTAAAACCAATTGATTCGTAAAATTTAACTACACGAACTTGAGCACTCAACATAACAGTTTTTGCCCCACATTCAAACGCTTTGCTAATTAGTATTTTAACTAACATATCACCATAGTGTTTTCCGCGTTCGTCTTTTCGTACTGCAATTCTTCCTATTTTGAATGTTCCATCTTCTAATAGTAGTAGTCTTCCCGTCGCAACAGCCTTGCTTTGCTCCTCATTCTGTTCATTACCAGTTGAAAAAATAATACAGTGCAATGCAGTTTTGTCTAAATCGTCAAACTCTAATTCTTCTGGTATTCCTTGTTCTTCTACAAATACTTCTTTCCGAATTTTAAAGCATTCGGATAAATCCTCCCCAGGATTTATTAATTTACCTTGAATATACATAACAACCCCTATTCTGGCGCTTTCGCTCCTTTTTATAATGAAAGTAATTATATCCGCAGAATCAATTTATCATTGAATAAATATTACTTCTTTCTTATTAAAGGCATTTTTAAAGGTTTCCCTCCGCCTCTTGGATAAGACTTCGGAGTTTCCTTTACTTTTTTTATACAAATTAAAGTACGTTCCATATCCGTATCCGGTAAGGTGAAGGTCATTTTTTCTTCTAACTTACCACCTAGACATTCTAGAGCATATTCTGCTTCCTCTAACTCCTCATTAACTTTTCCCGATTTATAAGGAATAAAGTAACCTCCCTTTTTCACATATGGTAAACATAATTCTGCCAAAGAAGCTGTTCTTGCAACAGCCCTTGATACAACCAAATCAAACTTCTCTCGAAAATCAATTCTTCTTGCCTGTTCTTCCGCTCTACCGTGCATTGCAGATATATTCTTTAGATCTAACCTATTTATAACCTCATTTAAAAAGTTAATTCTTTTGTTTAAAGAATCCATTAGCAATACATTTAACTCAGGATATGCAATCTTTAATGGTATTCCAGGAAAACCTGCTCCAGTACCCATATCTAGTAAAGTATCTCCTGATTTAATTTGATATGACTTTATAAGTGATAGACTATCAAGAAAATGTTTTTGTATTACTTCTTCATACTCTGTTATTGCTGTTAAATTCATAAAAGAATTCCATTCAATTAGCAAATCATAATAAGTCTCAAATTGCTCTAACTGATGTTTATTTAAATCCATTCCAAGGCTACGAAGCCCTTGAATAAAAGCCGAATTGTCTCTCATTTAAACCTCCACGATTTCTCATGTAACCGTTTATACCATAATGTATAAATATAAAAAACCTCTTTTCCTAATAATAACAAGAAGAGAGCCAACCAACTACTTAATCTAAAAAGACATTCTAGTGAGTTGACTCCTTTTATTATATTATAGGGTCTCCAATTTTTCCAATTAATAAAAATTTAAAATTATAAAATAGAAAGAAAAGTTTCTATTTTTCCAATTAAATATTTTTTACTTTTTTCTTCTTATTTGCTCCAAGTAGACTAGTAAGACAGATATATCCGCCGGTGATACACCAGAAATACGTGATGCTTGTCCTACAGAACTTGGTTTAATTTGATTTAACTTTTGTTTTGCTTCGATTCTTAAAGAAGGTACATCAGAATAATCCAAGTCTTCCGGAATCTTTTTACCTTCTAATTTTTTGAATTGTTCCACTTGATGTTCCTGTCTTTTAATATAACCATCATACTTAAAGTTAATTTCAACTTGAGTAATCACTTCTTCTGGTAATGGCTCTCTATTTTTATCAAGAGGGGCTAACACGGCATAGGTTAATTCTGGTCTTCTAACAAGTTCTGCTAATGTAGTACCTGTTTTTAATGTTGTTGTTCCAAGACCTTCAAGGATTTCTTGAACTTCTTTTGATGCACCAATTAAACTATTTTCTAATCGCATCATCTCTTCTCTTATCATTCTTTCTTTCTTGTTTAGATGTTCATAACGCTCTTCACTAATTAATCCTATTTCATGCCCAATCCTGGTAAGTCTTTGGTCTGCATTATCTTGTCGAAGAATCAAACGATATTCCGCTCTTGATGTCATCATACGATATGGTTCGTGTGTTTCTTTTGTAACCAAATCATCTATTAAAACACCGATATACGCCTGAGAACGATCTAACACAATTGGCTCTTTTCCTGATAACTTTCTAGCTGCATTAATACCTGCCATTAATCCTTGTGCTGCAGCTTCCTCATAGCCAGAACTACCATTAAATTGACCACCGCTAAATAAACCACTGATTGACATAAATTCCAAACTTGATTTTAATTGCATTGGATTAATACAATCATATTCAATAGCATAGGCATTCCTAACAATTTTTGCATTTTCTAATCCAGAAACAGATCGATACATATTAAACTGTACATCTTCTGGTAAACTACTTGACATACCTGAGATATACATTTCATTGGTATAATTGCCTTCAGGCTCTATAAATACTTGATGACGTTCTTTATCTGGAAATTTAACAACCTTATCTTCGATAGAAGGACAGTATCTAGGACCTGTACCTTTTATGTTACCAGAATATAATGGAGATCGGTGAATGTTATCACGAATAATATCATGTGTATTTTCATTGGTATAGGTTAACCAACAAGAAACTTGTTCTTTATCGATATCTTCTGGAGTATTGGTAAAGGAAAATGGTACAACTTTTTCATCACCAAACTGTTCCTCCATCTTACTAAAATCTATGCTTCTTTTATCTATTCTTGCAGGAGTACCCGTTTTAAAACGATACATTTCAATTCCAAGCTTCTTTAAGCTTTCTGTTAAATGATTCGCTGATGGTAATCCATTTGGACCGGAATAATGGCTGGTTTCGCCATAGATACATCTGGAATTAAGATAAACTCCAGTACATAAGATAACTGCCTTACATGGATATACTCCACCAGAATAAACTTTAACTCCTGTTACCTGATTATTTTCTGTAAGAATATCAATTACCTCATCTTGACGCAGCGTTAGGTTATCCGTATTTTCTACCACCTTACGCATCTCCCTGCAATAATCCATCTTATCAGCCTGCGCTCTTAATGAGTGTACAGCAGGGCCTTTCGATTGATTTAGCATCTTAGATTGTATATAAGTTTTATCGATATTCTTTCCCATTTCTCCGCCTAAGGCATCTATTTCACGTACAAGATGTCCTTTGGATGTTCCACCAATGTTTGGATTACAAGGCATTAATGCTATATTATCCATACTTACGGTAAACATTATTGTATTAAAACCTAGACGTGCACATGCCAATGCGGCTTCACAACCAGCATGACCTGCTCCCACCACCACAACGTCATAAGCTTCATATTGATTAGTCATACTTACCTCCATTCTAGTGTACATTATCTTAAGTTTGTGTGATAGAGTCAAAACGGATATTCGCAATCCGCTTACGCTACTTGCTCATAACCTCATTGCCACTACGTGGCATTTTAGCAGGAGCTTGAACTCCTGCTGAAACAGGCAAGTCCTTACCCCCGCTTACAGAAGCGGGGGGACTTCCCTGAGAGGTT
>DPVV01000517.1:4005-4444 GCA_003526525.1 Lachnoclostridium phytofermentans
GGACTTCCCTGAGAGGTTAAAATCACAAAACTACATTTGATAAATACTGTGTATAACTTAAAACTATTTACCCATACAAAATTCTTTAAATATGGTATTGACCAAATCCTCATCCACAGACTCACCGATGATTGTTCCCAATATTTCATATGCATTCATCAGATCTATAGAGAAGAAATCCTCTGGCATCTCGTTATCTATACTAACAATTACTTGCTCTAAACTAATCTTTGCTTCTACAAGTGCATTCTTATGTCTCATATTTGTGATATAAATTTCGTCATTAAAAGAAATGTTACCTTCAAAAAACATCTCTGTAATTGTCTGTTCTAATTCTTTAATTCCTGTTTGATGAATTGCAGAAATTTTTAAGATAGGCTTATTCGTAAGAATACTTATCTTTTCTTCCTCAATTACAGGGTCTAAATCTGATTTATTT
>DPVV01000518.1 GCA_003526525.1 Lachnoclostridium phytofermentans
TGGTGGTTACACAAGAATCATCAAGATCGGTCAACGTAAGGGCGATGCTGCTATGGAAGTTTTAATTGAGCTTGTTTAATTTCTAATAAAGCAGTACCTTTGTCACAGTAAGTATTATTTTTATAAACTTATTGTGAGATAACATAGGAATAGTTGGACTGCCTCGAAGTGATTCGGGGCAGTTTTTTGATTTACAAGAAATTGCACCACAATTTTCTATAAATCAAAAAACTCTTATAATTAATGTTTTAACTATTGATTATGCCATAAACTATATATCATAAAGGCTAGATTTCGTTACTTGCTTGAAAAATTCATTGCAAAGTTATCCAGAATACAATACAATGTAAATTGACATTCGACAATAATACTATAAGAAATGAGATATGCTATATGAGAATGATAGATGCTAAAAATTTAGTATTTGAATATATTCGTCGTGATGAAGAAGGAAATGTTGAGGCGATTAATCGAGCACTTGATGAAGTTACCTTAGATGTTTCAGAAGGTGACTTTGTCGCTATACTAGGACATAATGGATCCGGTAAATCCACGATGGCAAAACACATCAATGCTATCTTGATACCTAGCGAAGGAACACTTTATGTCAACGGATTTGATACAAAGGATGAGGAAAAAATCTGGGATATAAGACAATCAGCAGGTATGGTATTTCAAAATCCAGACAATCAGATTATTGCTACCGTAGTTGAAGAGGACGTAGGATTTGGTCCTGAAAATCTTGGTGTACCTACAGAAGAGATATGGCAAAGAGTAGAAGAAAGTCTAAAAGCTGTTGGAATGTATGAATACCGAAGCCATTCTCCGAATAAATTGTCTGGTGGTCAAAAGCAGAGGGTTGCAATAGCAGGTATTATGGCGATGCGTCCAAAGTGTATCATTTTAGATGAGCCGACAGCAATGCTAGATCCGAATGGAAGAAAAGAAGTTATCAAAACAATAAGAGATTTAAATAAAAAGGAAAAAGTAACAGTATTATTGATAACACACTATATGGATGAAGTAATTCATGCGGATAAGGTGATTGTTATGGATTCCGGTAAAGTTGTAATGCAGGGAACTCCGCGAGAAATTTTTAGCCAGGTTGATAAGTTAAAGAGATATCGCTTGGATGTACCTCAGGTTACAGAACTTGCATACGAATTAAAGAAACAGGGAATGCCGCTTCCGGATGGTATTCTAACTAGAGAAGAGTTCGTAGAGGCAATGATGGAGGTACGCAATGGCGCTTTTACTAGATAACGTAAGCTATGTTTATGGTGGCGGTACTGCTTATGAAAAACAGGCATTAAAAAATATTAATCTTGAAATTCCAGATGGACGATTTATTGGTTTAATTGGACATACTGGTTCTGGTAAATCAACATTAATTCAGCATTTAAATGGCTTGATGAAACCATCAAACGGTACAGTGTACTTTAATGGAGCTGATATTGGTGCAGAGAATTTTCATAAGAAGGAATTACGTAGTAAGGTTGGTTTAGTATTTCAGTATCCGGAGCATCAGTTATTTGAAACTACAGTGCTAAAAGATGTTCAATTTGGACCTAAAAACTTAGATTTACCTCAACTCGAGGTTGATTTAAGGGCATACGATGCGCTTAAGATGGTAGGTATCACAGATGATTTGTACGATGCGTCCCCATTTGAATTATCAGGTGGACAAAAAAGAAGGGTAGCTATCGCTGGAGTCTTGGCGATGAAGCCTGAAGTATTAATTTTAGATGAGCCAACCGCTGGTCTTGACCCTATGGGTAGAGATGAGATTTTAGACCAAATCGAGAAAATTCATAAAGAGAGAAAAATTACCGTAATATTAGTTTCTCACAGTATGGAGGATGTTGCAAAATACGTTGATAGAATTATTGTCATGAATAAAGGGGAGATTGCCTATGATGGTACTCCAAAGACAGTATTTTCACATTATAAAGAGCTTGAGAAAATTGGGCTTGCTGCTCCATCGGTAACCTATGTCATGCATGACCTTAATCAGATGCGAATCCCGGTATCAACGGATGCTACAACCGTGGAAGAGGCAAAGTTAGAGATTCTTGATTGGTGGCAACAAGAAAGGATAATTCGATGATTAGAGATATCACGATAGGACAATATTACCCTTCTGGCTCCATCATACATCGTTTAGATCCAAGAGTTAAACTAATTGGGACAATAGTGTATATTGTATCCATGTTTCTATTCGATACATTTTGGGGTTACCTTGTAACAGGGTTATTTTTGTTTGGTGTAATTAAGGCATCTAAGGTGCCTTTAAAATATATTGTAAAAGGACTCAAATCCGTAATTATATTGTTACTTTTTACAGTAAGCTTTAATCTGTTTTTGACACCCGGTGAACATGTCTTAGTTCATTTTGGATTTATCATAATTACTACGGAGGGTATTCGATTTGCAATCTTTATGGGCCTTCGTTTGGTTCTATTAATCTTAGGTTCTTCCTTAATGACATTTACCACAACGCCAAACGAATTAACGGATGGGATTGAACGATTACTTGGTTTCTTAAAGGTGTTACATGTACCAGTACATGAGGTGGCTATGATGATGTCCATTGCTCTTCGTTTTATTCCAATTCTTTTGGAGGAAACTGATAAGATTATGAAGGCACAACAGGCACGTGGAGCGGATTTTGAAACTGGTAGCTTAATAAAAAGAGCCAAAGCAATGGTACCAATTTTGGTTCCTTTGTTTATCTCGGCATTTCGTCGTGCAGGAGATCTTGCTATGGCTATGGAGGCACGCTGCTATCGTGGAGGTAAGGGTAGGACAAAGATGAAGCCTTTAAAGTATAAGCCGAAGGATGCGGTAGCTTTTTGTGTATATGTAGTTTATATCGTCACCATCTTAGGTGTAGATCGATACTTACCTATGATATAGTGGGAAGTAGTAAAAAGATATGAATTAGTTTTCTAAGATTATTTATGATTGTATTATATGAGTGAGCAAATAGGTTCGCAATGTTAATTAAGCTTTGCGTGTATATATAAAGCATTTTCACTTAATTTTAGTTGTAATAATAGTAGGAAAATCATTTGAAAAATAAGATTTGATTCATCAAGAAAGTTTTGTGCTTGTGCAATTTAGCACATACTTTAAATGTGTATAAGGCATATGTAGGAATGGGAGATTTTTGTGAAAAGAGTACTGTTAAAGGTAGCTTACGATGGAACGAATTATTGTGGCTGGCAGGTACAGCCGAATGCGAAAACCATCGAAGGTGTGTTGAATGAATGTTTAACTAAATTATTAAAAGAAGAGATTGTAGTGGTAGGTGCAAGCAGAACTGATGCTGGTGTACATGCTTATAGCAATGTCGCTGTATTTGATACTAATTCGAGAATTCCCGCAGAAAAACTATCGTATGCATTAAATGTTCATTTACCAGAAGATATCGTGATTCAAGCTTCTATGGAGGTTGCGCCCGATTTTCATCCAAGGTATTGTGATACAAGAAAAACTTATGAATATCGGATCTATAACGCAACTTTCCCGCTTCCAACAAACCGGAGATATGCTCATTTTGTATATTACGATTTGGACTTAGAAGCAATGAGAAAAGCAGCGTCTTATTTAATTGGGGAGCATGACTTTGTAAGCTTTTGCTCTGCTAATACACAGGTAAAAGATACAACAAGGACAATTTATGATATTCAAATAGAGAAGGAACGAGAGCTTATCGTGATACGTATTAAGGGAAATGGATTTCTTTATAATATGGTACGAATCATTACTGGTACACTCATTCAGGTTGGTACTCACCAATGGGAATCAGAACGAGTATTAGAAGCTCTTACAAAAAAAGATCGACAAGCTGCTGGACCTACTGCACCAGCTAAAGGGCTAACACTGGTGGAAATAGAATATTTATAAGAGGATATATACACCTATAGACTATAGGTCGTTCGGAATCTCCTCAAATTCCAATGTTGTATAATCATTTCCGTACATGACGCCTTGCGCAATTACTTTGTTATCATGTAAAATGAAATATGCATTTCGTTGTTGCCCTTCTCGTAGCAAATAGGCTATATATGTGCTACCGTTTCCTAGGTCTCTTATAGTAGTTGGCAGACCTAAATAAGCTGTCAAGTCTTTATAGCTCTACCATTGTCAGTATAAAACATTGTGGCGTACAGTCCGCTCAAGTTATCATTTTTCTCAGCTATCGGATTGTTGAAATAATAAATTACAGTATGGCCAGGATTATCGATTATCCAATTATCTGGTGGGAACAGCTTATAGCTTTTACCAAGCTCCCCGTATATCCAGATAACGGAGCCATCTGATTGTTTCAATATCTTATCCGGTTCACCGTTACGGTATGAGACATCTTCGAAGTTCGCGCCTAAATAAATCTTTGAGTAATGTGCAAAATAAAATTCAGATAGTTGAAGGTTTGCTGCCAGCAAATCATACAATTCAACGCAGCTTATATCAAACGGTGATATCTGCCCGAAACGCTTGTGTAAATCATCAATCGTGAAAGAATCAACGCTGTTAAGCTCATGAAGATCATCGTAAAGCAGCATATTGACCTTTTTAAGTCCTTTCATAGCGGAAAACAGCAGCAGTGCGTTGTTTTCCTTCACACTTTCAGGGAAGGTATCTAAACCATTTCCACCTCGATCGTAATTATTATAGTCAAACTCATACACAATGTTGATTTCATTGTCCGGTTCCAAAGAAAATGAGATATATTTCTGATAAGCTAGTAGAGGTAAGGATTCTACAAGCTGGCTTATCTGTTCGTTATTCACTCCAAAGGAGGTACGATTGTCAATAACATCTGAGACAAGCTTTTTTGTATAACCCAGACTCGTTAATAATTTGTTTTCATCACGGTTATCTTTGTTATTTACTTTACTCATCGTAAATCCTGCCAACAACACTGTCACCAATACGACAGCTGCTATGATAATTACACGCGATGATTTCCTGAAACTTAGCATGTTTTAATCCTCCTAAATAAATTTATTTTTTATGCCCATATTATTTCTAAAGGCATCTCTTCTTATATGTTGGTGTTACTGTTCTATTGAACTTCTATTATCCGCCAATCCAGACAATTTATTTCCATTTCCTATACTTTATCAACAAAGGAGGAAAAACATTCCTTTTTTAATTATAATTGGCGAATCAAATAACTTCAACCCTTAGTTTATTCTATACAAAGAACGTGTGAGCAGTTCAGCCACCCTAATTACTTACAATGTGACCATAGGCTGAGCTGTAGCAGAATGTGGAATAAACTCTAAAATACATAAAAACTCGAGTGTATCTATAATAGTCATTTTGAAAGCGACTATTCACCACATCAAATCAGAAAATTTTAAAATTTACATAAAAATCAGTAGAATCCTGCTTGACACCAACTATTTTGTACTATATAATACACGAAGTGACTTAAATTAACCGCAAATGGTCTGAAAGCCATGAAATAGGGGCGTTTAGCGAATCGAAACATCAAAGCGGATTATGAAGGTCCGCTTAATAAAATACGAAATTATATTAAGGAGGTAAACCAATGAAAAGCTTTATGGCAAGTCCAGCAACTATTGAAAGAAAATGGTATGTAGTTGACGCTACAGGACATACATTAGGACGTCTCTCTTCTGAGATCGCAAAAGTTTTAAGAGGTAAGAACAAGGCAATCTATACACCACACATCGATACAGGTGATTACGTAATCGTTGTCAACGCTGACAAGATTAAGGTAACAGGTAAGAAGATGGATCAGAAGATCTACTTCAGCCACTCTGATTATCCAGGTGGAGTAAGAGAAACTACATTAAAAGAAATGTTAGCAAAGAAGCCTGAAGATGTTATCACTCTTGCAGTGAAAGGCATGCTTCCAAAGGGACCTTTAGGAAGATCTATGTTAAACAAATTACACGTATACGCTGGTCCAGAGCATAACAACGCAGCTCAGAAACCAGAAGTACTTGAAATCAAATACTAATTCGGACTGAAAGGAGGAAATAACATTGGCTAAAGCAAAATATTACGGAACTGGTAGAAGAAAAAGTAGTATCGCTAGAGTTTACCTTGTACCTGGTACAGGTAAAGTAACAATAAATAAAAGAGATATGGATGCATATTTCGGTCTTGAGACATTAAAGCTTATCGCTCGTCAACCACTTGTATTAACAGAGACAGCTGATAAGTTCGATGTACTTGTTAACGTTCATGGTGGTGGTTTTACAGGTCAGGCAGGTGCTATCAGACATGGTATCTCCAGAGCCCTTTTACAGGCAGACGCTGATTACCGTCCAGCATTAAAGAAGGCAGGTTTCTTAACAAGAGATCCAAGAATGAAGGAAAGAAAGAAGTACGGCTTAAAAGCAGCTCGTCGTGCTCCACAGTTCTCCAAGAGATAGGAAGTATCAACAACAAAAGCCCCAAGAATTCAGTATTCATGGGGCTTTTCTTATGTTTAAATGTTTCTAAGAATGTGCTAAATTTCCTTAAACAGCAACAAACTAACAACAAACTAACAACATATTATATTTTGTTAATAGCCTCGACTAGCTTCTCTATCTCTAGGTGCGTATAAACTCTTTCTGTTAATGTCATAGCACCTGAATGACCAACGATGGTTTTTATAATTGTTTGGCTTATCTCTGCTGATGCTAAGAGCGATATGCATGTATGTCTGGTATCGTGAGGTCGATGTTGCATTACAAGTTCTTTCATGAATGGTGTCCAATAAGCATCATAATAATTTCTATAAAGTAACCTCTTATTATTTTCTGTACACAATAAGTATTGGCACTTTGAATGATTAAACCATTCTTCGTAGAATTTATAAACTTTTTCAGCTATAGGTACTTTTCTTATTCCAGCATCTGTTTTTGATGAAACAACATCAAAGTATCTTTCATTAAGATGAATGTCTTCTTTTTTTAGATCAAGTAATTCAGATATTCTTACGCCACTATATATGAGCATCAGTGGTATTTGCATGTATCTATTTCTATAAACATTATCCCATAGTATAGATATTTCTTTTTGGCTAAATGGTTCACGTTTACCCATTGAATCTTTGTTCCCGCCGCTTATATCAACATATTCAGAATAATTTTTAGATGCGATATCATTTTTAATAGCATAATCATACATTTGTCCGAATAAAACTTTTAGCTTACGCAGTGTTGGATAATTTTTACCGCAAGTATCAACAATATACTGTAGATCAGCCAACTTTATGTCCACGAAAACTTTATTTTCTATGTCATTGCATAGCGAATACGAAGCTTTATATCCCTTAGCATTACTTTCTGATATTTTGTCAAACTTTCCATTGCTCCATGAATCATATACATCTTTAAAAGTTGCATCTCTCATAACAGAATACGGATTGCGATTATAATCCAAGAGTGATTCATAGGCTAATTCATATGTCTCATAATAGCCGATAATTAAATAATCTGATATCATTCGCCCTGTTTGTTCATTTAATTTGTAACGAAGGAACTTCTTAGCCATCCAGGGCTTTCTTCTTGCGCCTGACAATTTAGAGATTGTACCAAAACTATTAGGCAGCCTCATAGGTTTCTTTCTTTTTGGTGGCATAATAACCCTCCTTCATCAATAATAACGTCGATTATAAAGTAATTTCTCATTATATGTCTTTTCACAGAATTCATTGAAATTAATATGATAGCCGTTTGTATGTACATTCCATGATAGACAATCCCTTCGGATGTTTTTTAATCTATAAGTCATAGCGTCAATCCCAACATCAAAAAAATCACATAAACAATAAATGTTGCCAGCACATTCACAATATAGACGCGTTAATAGTGTTGTTGGCATTAACGCTATAGAAGCAGCATTATTCGCTTGCCATTCATACATCCGCTGACTATCTATATAATTATCAAGACAAACTCGTCTTTCTTCTGACGGGTGAAGCCAAAAGTGAGAAAGTTCATGCATTGCTATAAAGTTTTTCGAACGCTGATTACGGGTACCATTTATCATTATTCCTACTGCGTTAGCTCCTCGCACAATCATTCCTCTGATATCTTTATTATCAATATCTACTTCTTGTAAAATTATTTTTTCATTAGCAATCAGCTTATAAGGATTTAATGGATAATCTTTTTCAGTTATTCCTAATGACTTAAGTTTATCAAGTACGATGACTTCTAAGTCATCTAAACTAATAAAAGAGTTTATCATTAAGATCTCCTTTGTTTATTATTTATTTTTTATCATCTCATAAAATTGCCACATTTTTTTCATGTCTTCTTTAGATATGTTTTTTTCTTGCGCTTCTTTAGCAAAACTGAAATATGTGTTCTCTAAAACAAATTTGTTGTCTGAGTTTTCCTCTCCGGTCATTAAATATTCAATACTCACACCTAAGTAATCGGCAATTTTTTTAAGTTTATCTTGTTTAGGAGTACTTCTCCCTGCTTTCCAGTCTGAAAAAGCACTATAAGGTATATTGGTATCTTTCGATACTTTGTAAGCTGTAACATTGTGCATTTTGATTAATTTTTCGAATATCTCATACATATAAATTATTCACCTTTCACAAAAATGGGTATAAAATATAAAACCAAAATAAAAGATGTTGACTTATAGTGGATATCCGTGATATCATAATACCAACGGAAAACCACTACATAACAAATTATATATGATGGTTATACATTCTATGATTTATTTCCGACCTAGACAATTGGAATTATATCAGAAATCCGTTATATTGTAAAGTACTTTTTTGTAAATTTATAGAAAGGAGAAAAAAATGTTTAAAAAGTACCAGGAATTATTAAAAGATAGAGGGCTAACGTCATACAAGGTTTCTAAAGAAACAGGAATAGCATATGCGACATTATCAGATTGGAAAAACGGAAAGAGCAAACCTAAAATTGATAAAATTAGAACCCTGTCTTTATACTTTAATGTACCAGTATCATATTTCATAGAAGCGGATGGTGATAATAGTGAGAATTAGTGTCGCAGAAGCTGCTAAGATTATGGGAACAACAAGCTTAACAATTCAACAGATGATGAAACAAGGAATGATAAATATAGGAGATGTTATGCGGAATAAGGAGCGCAATACTTATATCATTCATAGCGGAATACTTGCTAGGCATATTGGAGTAACAGAGGATGAACTATTAAATCAGTTAGGAAAAAGAAAGGAGTACTATGGAGCAATTAAAGATATTTGAAAGTGAAGATTTTGGTCAAGTAAGGACTAATACTGAAAACGGAAAAATATATTTCTGCGGAAGTGATGTTGCAAGAGCACTTGGATATGCAAGACCTAACGAAGCAATTACAAGACATTGCAAGGGTACGTTGAAACGAAGTATCCCTACGACAAGCGGAAGACAAGAAATGTTAGTTATTTCGGAAGGTGATATTTATAGGCTAGTTGTTAAATCACAAATGCCATATGCAGATCAGTTTGAATCATGGATTTTTGATGATGTAATCCCATGTATCCGTAAGCATGGTATGTATGCAACAGATGAATTAATTAATAACCCTGACTTCCTCATCCAAGTAGCTACTGCACTAAAGGAAGAAAGAGAAAAGAATAAACAGTTGCTAACAGAGGTAAATGTCAAGAATCAGCTTATTGGAGAGTTAAAGCCAAAGGCGGATTACATGGATCAGATTTTAAATAACAAAGGATTAGTTACTATTACTCAAATCGCTAAAGATTATGGTATGAGTGGACAGGCTATGAATGAGTTGTTACATAGCTTAAAAGTACAATATAAGCAGAGTGAACAGTGGCTATTGTACAGTAGTTATCATGACTTAGGCTACACTCACTCAACTACCGTAGATATAAAACGTAAAGATGGAACGCCAGACGTCAAGATGAATACTAAGTGGACACAGAAAGGCAGATTGTTTTTGTATGAGTTACTTAAATCAAATGGTTATCTACCGGTTATTGAACAAAATAAAATAGCTTAATTAAAATTTAGTGGAGGATGAGCCATGAAAGATGGTAATAAAATAGCAAAACAATGTAAACATGCAATTGGTGGGAAAGTTAATGAAATAGGTGAAGTATTATGTTTCTGTGAACTTACTGACAATTTGGAAAATGTAACTCTTGGTGATTGCATAGGAAATTGTGAGTCGCAAGAAGAAATAAAAGAACAAATAGTAGTTACTTTAGAGGAAAAAAACATCATACTTGCTTGCTTAAGAGAAACAAGAATGCATTTCGGAAAACCATCTAAACAAGAAGATATTGATAAAGTTAAAGAGATTAGAAAAATAGAACTTAAATTACAAGTCGGAACTGAACACCAAATCCCTTTTGGTTACAATTGGGTTGATGCGTTGTTAAACTAAAATTATGATTTAG
>DPVV01000610.1:0-5378 GCA_003526525.1 Lachnoclostridium phytofermentans
AAATGTTCTTGGAGAGAGATTTTTTTATTTTAATATGTAAAAAACAAAGACCTCACCACACCCTCTTAGGAGGAATTTAATATGAGACTGTATTTTGGGCCAAATATAGGTAACCGTGAATAGATAAAGCCTCACGATTTATGGCAAATGGAAGTGAAAAAAACTGTTCGGGCATGCTAATCTTAGCCCCCGCACGATAATTTACAACACAATTACGTATTCGAAAGGAATCTTCATATTCATAACGAAGATTTTCCTGTATTATGTCCATCATCCGGTAATATTGATTGTTTTTATTTGAAAAAAATAGTGATATTTGAAGATATTCTTTGTAGCCAACACTTAAGAAACCTTCTTTTGTCTTATAATTTTTTGCTTTTTTTATAATTGTCTCTTTATTAAAGCTTGCCAAATCTTTAAATTCCACTACAAAATCGTCTTTCATACAAAATATGGGTACATTTTTATCCAGGAGCATAGCTGCTGTTTCTACTAAAGATTGTTCCAATGCCCAGATAAATAAAATCACATACTTAACTACACTTATTAAAAAGGGCAGTCCAGAAAATCCAACAACTAATGCAGCAAATTCACTTGCTTCTCTCACCTTATTTGCATCCGTTAATACAGAAATCATATTTCCAATGGTCCGTATTAAAATTAGACGATTGATAAATGAGGAAACATTCTCTTTGTCACTCATATTCCCATATAATAAATACTCCAGCTCATATTGTAGAACCTGTCCTAGCTTATAATCTTCCGATAAGTAGTAGGTACAATGTTCATTTTCATAAGCTTGAAATAATAATTCCTCTACCAAACTATTTGCGAAACTGCCCAAGGCTTCGGTTCCTAACTTTCCGACCCCTGTGGTTGTAATATCCTCTCTATCCTCCGTGTTCATAATGTTTTTAATATTATTCTCAGCCTGCGAACTCTTCTCTGGAAGTTTCTTTGCTGTAAAGGAGGGTAATTCTGATTGAGATAATTCCGCTTTTGATACGCTATTCACGTCTTCTAGTACTAAATTTAGTAAACCATCTGATATCAAGGACTTACCAGCTATTAAGATACTATTCTTTTCTTCAGAGAAATTAACACCGCTGTAATCAAAAGCAAGCCCATTCAGTTTATAATGATCCAAAGAAGTCTGTATTAGGTTTACTTTAGATAGCCATGCATCATACCCCTCTTCTGTATAGGCCATACTAGGTAATACGCATCTTTCTACCTCTTCTAACACTTTTATATCTTGTATTAAGGTTTCTTCCATACTTACAATGTCTTTAATTATTCCGATACCTTTTTCTTCAGGATTTGAATACCGCTCCATCTCCTCTGAATTATTCGATAATTCTTCGTACAACACATCTCCTATTTCTTCTCTCGCCTTGTTTAATCCATCTAAAAAATTATTCTTACTATCTTGTGCTTTATATCTAGCTTCCTTAATTTTTTGTACCAAGGAAAGCGCCTGACTAGCTTTTTCTTTTACCACTTTTAATGTATTAAGAAAATTAGCCATTTTTTGATTGATAGAGTTGCAGCTTGCCATAAGACTATCTAATACATAGATATCTATAGTAATTGGAGATTGTTCTAGTGACATAATCCTTGCATCAATCTTAGTTGTATCACAGGGTTTATCTTTCGATTCTTTTAACATATCTGCTCTTTCGGCACGCAGACTTGCAAGCTCCTGCTCACGTTGTCTAACTGCATTCTCATAGGCGGTACGGTAGCTCTCCACTACATCTTTTGCACTATCCTTTAAACTAATTAATTGATTTGGATAATTGATATAGTTATCCTTTAACGAATCAAATATTGTGAAGTGATTAATCAACGCGTTATCCATCGTAGGCTCTTCGGAAAGCAGCTTCTTTGCGAAGGAATCTATCGTTTTTGGTTTTCCATTTTTACACTCGATCTGATTATCTTTTATTTTTATTCCATCGATAAGTTCCATCAACTTTAAGATATCCTTATCAATTAGCATGAATTCCTGCTCTACCTTCATCTTTTCTTCGAATTTTTGATTTGCCTTTTCCGTTTTTTCTAAGGCATGTACTGAATCCAATATATACTCTAACTCTTCTGTTGCAGCTTGATATTTCATATAAGAAGTTGCTTGCTTTCGAAAAAATTCACCATCAAGGTCTGTGATATAGTGGATATTTTCCACCGAAAGCTCTTCTAGCATTGGATTGCATATGAGATAGCTTTTCTTTTGTAATAGAAGATTCGATATTGGATCATCTTTCGTTGGAAGAAAACTAACTTCTATTCCTTTTCTAATTTCATCAATTAATAGATTGCTATCTGCTATATTACTACCATATCCAATATCTAACCCAAACACGTGGTACCGCTCAAATAAAGGTAAATAATAATCACAAAGAGTTGATTCCATCGCTGTTTGTAATACTCGCTCACTATATGCTCTTGCAGCAGTAACACGGGCCATCTCGATGGTTGTAACTATGAGTGTTATCATAATAGATAATGTCAGGGTCAGATAGATGGTTATTACTCCACTTGCTTTTTGCTTTCTCATGAAATACCTCCTTACGGAGCTGGTGTAATATTATTAAAATAACTATCTGTACTAGCCTTTAATGCTCCCATCGCTCTATTAAAAATACTTGTTATCTGCTCTTGAAATATAATAATAAGCGCTATCACAACAACGATAATTAGAATAACTTCCACTACTCCAAACCCTTGGTTATTTTTTAATATATTCTTATCTTTACTTTTCATTTTTCTCATACAACCTCTATTCTAGTGCGTTAGCACTTTATAATAATTACATCCCCATGGACATCATTGCGGGTACCATAAGTATTGCAATCACAATACATAACATTCCCATCATGGGCATTAACATCTTCGTGGATGCCCTCTCTCCTAGACGTTTTGCCTGCTCCTTCCGGTCAAGAAGTGCTTGTACTGACTCCGCTTCTAACATAGGAATCATCCCTTTGTTTCCTTTTTTCATATTCTGAACTATGATAGTACTAAACCTAAGATAGGAAAGAAGTTTGCATCTCCTTCCGAAACGTTCATAAGCGACTGCCTCTGAGACTCCAAGGTCAATTTCATTTTTTGTGATTATCATCTCTTCATAGGCATATCGTTTGGATTTCTTACTCTTGCTTTTACTTAATTTCTTTTTATTTCTCCCGGCTCCTCCGGATTCTCTCTCCATACGTGTGTTATAATCTTTTACAATTCGTTCCCACGCACCATAGGTTGTCATACCTGCGCTAAGTAATAGGGTATATTTCATCATAATCTCAGGATAATCAAGTAGAAGCTGTTCTTGTTTTTGCTGCTCTCCTTCTCTTTTTTTCTGCTCTATAAAAAATGGAATGCACACCATAACCAAGATTCCTATAAGTAATAAAGGAAGGGTAGAATTATTTTTAATAGATTTCCATAAAACTTGGTCACCCATTACCTCACTTGGAAGTGTAACCTTATCTTCTTCCCTGTTTTCCTCCTCTCGTCTTTTCACTTCCAACTCCATGACATCCTTTTTGGATAATTCAAGCTCTATCGGAGGTAATATTGTAATGTTAATTTGAAATTCATACGTATCCTCAAAGTATCGTAACGTTACATTAATTCTGGTTGGTATACCTTCCCTAGGTGCTCCTTCCCCTCGAATACTTCCATCCTCCCACAAGTAATCCGGTTGTTCAGTTTTATAAGAAACGTTAAGAGGTGGGGAACCAAATTTCTTTGGAAACTTTAAGTCAGAGGTTACTTGATGAAAATCTATATTCTTATTTAGGATTATCTTTTTTAAGGCAGCTTCTGCTGCTTGAAACATCTTACTTCTATCCTCTTTTTTCACCTGTTTTTCTGTTATTTCAAAGGTAAGCTCTTCCTCTTCTGTACCTAGTTGGTATCCAAGATGATAGGTTTTTGATCCTTCTCCTACCTCTGGTCGTTCTATTTTATAACCATCTTGAAAGATTTCTTTCGGCTTTTTTTGATCATTGACAAGAAGAATGATTAAAAATAATAGAAATACAAAAGTCATTAGCGCTCCTTTTTGATACAAGAGTGCTGTCTCCTTCGTGTTTGATTTTTGAGGTCTGTGAATTACTTGGAACCAACAAAATCCAATCAAGGAATAGAGCTTCTTTAGCGGATGTTCTTTGCTATCAAGACCATCAATAAATTCTTTGTCATAGGATTTTGAAAGGAAAAAAAGAACAAGAATGAGAATAAGAACAAATAGAATTGCATAAGTCATAGTCTCTCCAATCTATTTACACTCGAATGGCAATAATTTTATCTACCAACTTAGTTAGAACTAAATAAATTCCTAATAGAACTGTCATAAATAAACTTCCAAGTAAATTATGATAAAGAGGTTTTAAAAACTGAGGACTGCCAAGTAACATATATCCTAAGATACCAAATGGAACTAACTTCATGATATTAGCCTCCATCTTTTTTGCTGTGATTAGTGTCTCAATTTCTCTCATAACCTCTACTTTTTCACCAATTGTTTTACTTGTCATCTTAATAATAGCAACTAAGTCACCGCCCGTCCGTTTGGCAGTTTTAAATACTTCTGAGAAGCACTCCACATCTTCTAGCTTACTTCGATTTGCAAATTCAGCAATGGCAACTTCAATAGGGATATTATGATTAATCTGAGAAACAATACATTGAAATTCTTTCATAATGAGTGCTTCATTTGAATACATTAACCCCAAATCTTTGATTGCTGCTTTAAAAGCATTCTCAACCGAATATCCTGCCTCCAAAGCTACCGACAAACTATGAATCCCATCCAAAAACTCTAAGCTTAGTTTCTTTTTGCGATCCTCTGTCATTTTTCTTTGTTCCTTTTTATAAAAAAAATATAGGTAAGGTGATAGAATGAAACATAAAAAGATATTTTGATAAAATAAGAAACTTACCATAAGACACAATAGAAAGCCTTTGAACAGGCATACAAGAAATTCTTTTTTATTCATATGATAAACATCATAATCTTCAATCATAGACTAATCGACTACCTCCTTTATAAGGATAATCCTGCACGTAACAGCTTTTGTACATGGAGCAGTGAATTGTCTGTTTTTTTTAGTTCCCCTAATACTTTTCCCTCCTTTGTTTCCCCTTCTTCTGAAAATAAGAAAAGTGGATTCACTTCAATTTCCCCATCCACACATTCTAAGACTTCAACGATTTCTAATACTCTTCTCGACTTATCTCGAAGTCTTCCAAGGTGAATCACAATATCTATCGCAGAAGCAATTTGTTTTCTAACAGCCAACAGCGGTATTTCTGCCCCAAGTAAAACCATGGTCTCCAATCGGGATAACATATCCGTTGGCGAATTGGAATGT
>DPVV01000610.1:5499-8016 GCA_003526525.1 Lachnoclostridium phytofermentans
CATTCCGTTATGTCCTGTATTTAGAGCCTGTAACATATCAATGCTAGAGGCATCTCGAACCTCACCAACAATAATACGGTCGGGCCTCATACGAAGGCTACTTTTTATTAAGTCACGAATCGAGATTTCATTCTTACCCTCCACATTTGCATTTCTTACCTCCAAGCGAACTAAATTTGGAATATTACGTATTTGCAGCTCCGCAGAATCTTCAATCGTAATAATTCTTTCTTCCGAAGGAACGTAATTCGACAATGCATTTAAGAAAGTTGTTTTTCCTGAACCGGTACCTCCACTAACAAAGATATTATACCCGGCGATTACCAACTTCTTTAAAAATTCAGCAGCTTCTTCGGTTAAAGAACCAATTGCCACCAGCTTTTCCATCGTCATTGTTTCCTTTGGAAACTTACGAATCGTAACGGTTGGTCCTCCAATTGCTATGGGTGGAAGTACTATATTAACACGAGAGCCATCCTTTAATCTGGCATCCACAATTGGACTAGATTCATTAATAATTCGATTCGCCCCTGCAACAATCGTTTGAATTACATCCTCTAGCTTACGGTCTGATTCAAACTCCTTATCCCATCTCATCAGTTTGCCATCTCGCTCTACGAATATTTCTTTTGCACCATTAATCATAATTTCCGTTATGGAGGTATCTTCAACAAGTTCCTGTAATACATCAAGCCTACGAATGGAATTAAAGATTTCTCTGCGTAACCGTTGTTTTTCGGTAATACTTATGTATTCTTCTTTTCCACGAACCTTAATAACTTCATCAATACGGTCAAATAGTTCTTCTTCTGTGAATTCTCTTGTCATATCAATTCCCGCAAGAATTTGTTCCTGCAATTCCTGCTTCCTCTGTTCCATAGACAATCATCTCCCCCATTTGAGTTTTTATTTTCATATGTGTCTAGATAATATTTTCCTAGCTTTCAGAATTAAAACGAGAATCCAAATATATTTTAAGAGGTAATTATACGAAGCATTTTTTAGAATTAAAGAATTCTTCAGAATGGAATTCTTAGAATTGAAGTTCTTTTAGAATTTGTTGATATTCCGCTTCTTTTTGTTTATCTAAGCGTATATTCTTTTGTTTTTGCTCTTCATAGGGAATTGATATCTGTACTAACTTCTCTCTTAATTGATCCTGTCCGGTTCTTCTTAACTGTTCCTCAAAAGCAATACTGGAACTCTGTTGAAACTCTCCAATCAGTTTTGGTTGTAACAATACGTCACACGATTTTAATAAATCAAGTGCTAAGGAGGAACAAAGAGAAAAATCTATCACTATAGTTTCATATAGCAGATTCTCTTTTAGTTCAGTGAATAGATTTATAATCTCCTCAAAGGTTAATTCATATAGTTCAGCAAAATAGTAAGTTCCTAAGATACAATCTAACTCTCCCACTTGCTCCAGACATTGTTTTATCTTCACACTCTTATTTACTCCATCCTGCTTTAGTAAGTAAATAACGTCACTTAAGCTGCTATGATCTCCATTTCCAAGGAGCTCAGAAGGGAAAATAGGATGTAAACAAATATAGATACACTTCTCCTTCGTAGATAAAAGTTTAGCAAGACTTATAGCAATGCCTGATTGCCTAATTTCATAACATGGAGAAAATACTCCTATTACCTTTTGCTTTCCAGTATTTTTTGTAGCTGGTTTCCATGAGTAGCCAAGATCTAAATATCGCTCAAGTAACAGATTCATGATATTGCTTGCAGATTGATATTTAAAAATAGATTCTTTATCTGAAGAGACCTCTTCGCATAAACAATAACTAACTTTAGAAAGATTCGTTATCATACTACCTCGGAATTCTTCTGCATACAAAAGGATATCTATCTTATGTTCCTTCTCATATGTTCGATATAACTCTTCCTCCGTAAATACAACCACACAGAATCCGTAATCCGCCTGTTGATTCATAAATTCCATCATAAGACGCGCATAATCCTCCTGGCGATCTAATATGGCAACTGTTAATTTCATATACTCCCCCTGAATTAAATCAATGGATGTTTCCTTAGAAACAAGATAGATGTTAAGAATTTTAAGAAGTTCATTTCTTAGACACTGTCTGTCTTACCCTGTGTTCTTGAATCTTCCGAAAGGAATAAGGAGTAAGAATTCTATTATACTTTGATAGACAGCTTTATTAGATAAGATTATCATATTCCTTAATTTGTAAAGCGTCAACTATTTTTCTTAGCTTCTTCATATTTTCATCGGTATGCACAGAGAAGAGAAATATTTTATACAATATCCACAATTTTAGAAAGTTATCCACTTGTATCGGTGTGATTGCCGATAATTTATTTTCAAGTATTTATTTGAAAAAATCCTTCCTAAATTATCTAAATTTATTACTCTCGCAACATACATTGGTAGTATTCTTTATTAGCATTAATCTTATCAAACTCATTAAAATTTGCCTTAGTATTCTCTTCAAGTTGAGTAACTGTCTCATTAAATTTAGATCGGATGAGCGTCGTGTAGGG
>DPVV01000212.1 GCA_003526525.1 Lachnoclostridium phytofermentans
TATCAAAAAATAAGTATTGAAATGAAAAGGAGATTATAAGTATGAAAAAGTTTGTATGTAATGTATGTGGTTATGTTCATGAAGGAGATTCCGCTCCTGAAGTATGTCCAATCTGTAAGGCTGGTTCGGACAAGTTTACTGAGCAGTCTAGCGATTTTACATGGGCAGCTGAGCACGTAGTTGGTGTTGCTCAGGGTGTTAGCGAAGATATTCTTAAAGATTTAAGAGATAACTTTACTGGTGAGTGTGCTGAAGTAGGTATGTACCTTGCAATGGCAAGAGTAGCGCATAGAGAAGGTTACCCAGAAATCGGTTTATACTATGAGAAGGCAGCTTATGAGGAGGCTGATCACGCTTCCAGATTCGCAGAATTACTTGGCGAAGTAGTAACTAACAGCACAAAGAAGAACCTAGAGTTAAGAGTAGCTGCTGAAAACGGCGCAACAGCTGGTAAGTTTGATCTTGCTAAGCGTGCAAAAGAAGCTAATCTTGATGCTATTCATGACACTGTACATGAGATGGCTAGAGATGAAGCTAGACATGGTAAAGCATTCTTAGGCTTACTTCAGAGATATTTTCAATAATTAAAACCATGCTTGTTCCCTTGGAGTAATACACTCCCCGGTATTCCTCCAGTTATTAGATTACTCGCCCTCCCTTGGCGAAATATACTATATAATTTTTAGCGCCAGGATATGGCATGATAAAAATTGTATACTCCCCTATGAAAGAAGGCAAGACCTCTATCCCCATGGAAGTCTTGCCTTCTCTTCTTTTTTAAACTATATTTGCGCGTTAATCGTGTCCATGCTATAATACCTAAAACATAAAACAAACTTATTTAGGAGAATTTTATATGAAATCATATCGCTATACCACACTACTTTTTGATGCTGATGATACCTTATTAGATTTTAAAGCATCCGAGCAAGATGCTTTATTTTATATTTTTGAACAAGTTAATGTACCTCTCACTAAGGAAATTCTATCTTTCTACCATGAAATTAATCATGGCTTATGGGAAGCTTTTGAAAGAGGTGAAATTTCTCGAAACGAAATTCTGCATACTCGCTTTGTAACAGTATTTGATGCATTACAGAAACAAGGGATCGCCCCTATGAATCTGACATTTGGAGGAAAACCAATCAATTCTACGGATCTTGAACCACTTTATCAAGCAAAACTTGCATCGGGTCACAACTTAATACCTGGGGCAAAAGAATTAATAGAAACTCTTCGCAAAACTCATCGTGTCTATATTGTCTCGAATGGTGTAGCCACTACCCAACATAACCGCTTAAATGCCTCTGGTTTATTCCCTCTTTTTAAAGACATATTCATATCAGAAATGACCGGATATCAAAAACCACAAGTAGAGTTTTTCCATTATTGCATCGATCGTATTCCTGATTTTTCTCCTGAAACTACTCTTATTATTGGAGATAGCCTTACTTCAGATATGAAAGGAGGCAATAATATCGGTATTGATACCTGTTGGTTTAATCCGAGGCAAGAAGAAAAAAGAATTGATGTAACTGTGACTTATGAAATCCATGAGTTAGAGGAACTGTATCTATTTGTATAACTTAAGGGATTAGACAGCCTCCGACGATGAGGTTCTAATTTATCCGTAACTTCAATGCAATCTCTTCGTAAACAAGAAAAGGCATGCTTCATGAACTTTTCCCTTATTTATAAAAAATGAGAACTAAGACTCAGTCCTTAGTTCTCATTTTTTTCTTTATAAACAAGTTAGTTAATAAACTAACTCTATTGAATTCTTTTTATATTAGTCTCGCAAAACATTTCTTTCATTCTTGCAAACTAAAATTAATCCAACTAACGCCAAGCTTTAGTGATAAGAATATTTCAAAGATTACTTACGGTTCGCTGGCTCTATATTAATCGATTTACCTTTAATCTTTGATTCCTTCATAACTTGAATGACATCTGCTGCATATTCTCTAGGAACCTCAACAAAGGTATATTTATCGTACATATCGATGCTACCAATAAGCTTTCCTGGCATTCCTGTCTCGCCTGCAATCGCACCAAGGATATCACCTGGTCTAATGTTTTGCTTTTTACCAAGATTGATAAATAAACGAACCATTCCTTGCTCAGCTCCAGTATCACCAAAGTCAGGAGCTGCCTGTTCTTCTGGTTGGTTATCATTTCCCATCGCCATCTTTAAGAATGCGGCTGCAACATCAAGAGCAGTATAATCTGACTCATTTAACTTTGTTTCGATTAGGGAAATCATTTTTGATAAATCTTCTGATTCCATTAGCTCATTAATGCGGTCTAAGATTTTTTCTGCTTTTACAGCTGTTACATCATTAACAGATGGAATAGGCATAACTTTAATCTTAGTTTTACAATAACGCTGGATATCTCTTAATTTGTATACTTCTTTTCCAACTACCAAAGTAAATGCACGTCCAGTTCTGCCTGCTCTACCGGTACGTCCGATACGGTGTACATAATATTCTTCATCCTGTGGTACATCATAATTAAATACTGCTTCCACATCATCCACATCAATACCTCTTGCGGCTACATCGGTAGCAACTAGGATCTCTGCTTTACCGTTACGGAATGAACTCATAACACGATCTCTTTGCTGCTGCTTTAAATCACCATGAAGACCTTCTGCAAAAAATCCTCGACTAGATAATGCAGTAACTAATTCATCCACTTGACGCTTTGTATTACAGAATACTAAGCAACGCTTTGGAGAATACATATCTAACAACCTAGATAATACATCAACCTTATTCTTAGGTCTTACTTCGTAGTAGTATTGCTCAATCTTTGGAACTGTTAACTCCTTCTTTACTACCTTTACCACAGTAGCATCCTTTTGGTATGTTCTTGCAATCTCCATAATTGGCTGAGGCATAGTAGCTGAGAATAATAATGTCTGACGGTCTTCTGGCATTTCCTTTAAGATAGTTTCAATATCTTCACGGAATCCCATGTTTAACATCTCATCCGCCTCATCTAAAGCTATCATAGAAACCTTATCAAACTTTACTGTTTTTCTTCTCATGTGATCCATAACACGACCTGGTGTACCGATTACAATCTGAACTCCTGCTTTTAGTGAACGAATCTGTCTCGTAATGTCTTGGCCACCATAAATCGGTATTGCTTTAATCCCATGCATAAACTTTGAGAACTTATGCATCTCCTCAGATACTTGAATTGCAAGCTCTCTTGTTGGGCAAAGTACAACCGCCTGAAGACCTTTTACCTTTGGGTCGATTTTCTGCAATATTGGAATAGAAAATGCAGCAGTCTTTCCAGTACCAGTCTGAGCCTGACCTACGATATCTTTCCCCTCTAATACAACCGGTATCGCTTGAGCCTGAATCGGTGTCATTTCTTCATAACCAAGCTCCTCGATTGCTCTAATAATCGGAGTTTGTAACTCCATTTCATCAAATCTAATTGTCATTCCTTACTTCCTTTCTAAAACGCACAGAAAGCACCATGCGCCTATCCACAATGTTATATCGGAAATTTCTACGCAGCATGGTTGACACCGCGTCCTTGGAAACATTTAGAGTATCTCCACTTCTATCTATCTAAACCCGATGTATACGCACAAAAAGTGCTGTAAAATTACCATGATCAACTCAATTACCCATTGATTCAGGGTGAATCTTACAACACTCCCTTTTCATTTAGTGTAAATGTCTATTCCGATAATACTTCGGGTTGTAGTATATCATTAAAAGCTAGTTGCGTCAAGGCGTTTTCCAGAAAGATAAGAACGGAAGGAATAGGCAATTTGAGCTATTTTAAGCTTTTCTTACCTTATTATATCCAATATTTCACTAGAACATATCTCGAAGACTTCTGTGAACTAGCGTAATAATTCTTCCTCTTTCAGATAAATTTCTTTCTTTGATATATTGAATATTTATACTTTTGATATGATTTACTTAAGCTTTAACTCTTGCAGTTAACTTATCACCCTCGGTATCAATTAAGATGATGTCACCTTCTTTTACCTGGTCACTTAAGATTAATCTAGCACTTAATGTTTCAACATTCTTTTGTAGATATCTCTTTAAAGGACGCGCACCATAGACTGGATCATACGCTTTATCAATCACTAGCTGCTTCGCTGTGTCGGTTAATTCTACACGAATACTGCGATTTTCCAGTCTTTTATTTAGATTGGTGAGTAATAAATCAACAATACTTCGAATATCTTCCTTATTTAATGGTTTAAATAATATAATCTCATCCAATCGATTTAAAAACTCTGGTCTAAAATGAGCACGCAGATCTTCCATTACCATACCCTCTGCCTGTGCACTAATTTCACCTGCTTCATCAATACCGTCTAATAGATAGGTGGAACCAATATTAGATGTCATAATTAAGATCGTATTCTTAAAGTCTACAGTACGGCCTGTGGAGTCTGTAATACGTCCATCATCAAGTACCTGTAATAAGATATTAAACACATCCGGGTGAGCTTTCTCAATCTCATCAAATAAAACAACCGAATATGGCTTTCTACGAACAGCTTCCGTAAGCTGACCACCCTCATCGTATCCGACATATCCTGGAGGCGCTCCAATTAGTCTGCTGACAGAATATTTCTCCATATACTCACTCATATCAATACGAACAATATTTTGTTCATTGTCAAATAAGGATTCCGCAAGCGCTTTGGCTAGTTCTGTTTTACCTACCCCAGTTGGTCCTAGAAATAGGAACGAACCAATTGGTTTACTTGGATCCTTAATACCAGCCTTTGAACGAAGCAGGGCATCCGCAACACGTCGTACACCATCTTCTTGACCAATGACTCTTCTTTGAAGCTCCTCGTCAAGATGTAGGGTTTTATTTCGTTCGCTTTCTGTTAGCTTAGCTACCGGAATACCTGTCCAACGAGAAACGATACGTGCAATTTCTTCTTCACTAACACTTTCATGAACTAAGGTGTGAGCCTCTTGTTTCACTTTTTCTTCCTCTAATTCAAGTTGCTTACGAAGACTTGGTAAACGTCCATATTTTAATTCTGCTGCTTTATTTAGGTCATAATTTAATTCTGCATTTTGAATTTCGTTATTAATTCCTTCCAATTCTTCTCGAAGCTTTTGAACTTTTTCTACCGCAGCTTTTTCATTATCCCACTTTGCCTTTTGAACATTAAAATCTTCTCGAAGTTCTGCTAATTCTTTTTGTAGACTCAAAAGACGTTCTTTACTTAGTCGATCATCCTCTTTTTTCAGTGCTGCTTCTTCGATTTCCATCTGCATAATACGACGTGAGATATCATCTAGTTCGGTTGGCATCGAATCAAGCTCTGTCTTAATTAATGCGCAAGCCTCGTCAACTAAATCAATTGCTTTATCCGGAAGGAAACGGTCAGAAATATATCGATTACTTAAAATTGCCGCACTTACTAAAGCAGCATCGGTAATTTTAACACCATGAAATACTTCATAACGCTCTTTTAAACCACGTAGGATAGAGATCGTATCTTCAACAGTTGGTTCCTCTACCATGACTGGTTGGAATCTTCTCTCAAGAGCTGCATCCTTTTCAATATACATACGATATTCATTTAAGGTGGTAGCACCGATACAATGAAGCTCACCACGAGCCAACATAGGTTTTAGCATATTACCAGCATCCATGGCACCGTCGGCCTTTCCTGCACCGACAATCGTATGGAGCTCATCGATAAAAAGAATAATCTGACCATCGCTGTTTTTTACATCATCAAGAACTGCTTTTAAACGTTCCTCAAACTCTCCTCGATATTTCGCACCTGCTACTAAAGCACCCATATCAAGAGCAAAAAGACGCTTGTCCTTTAATCCTTCAGGAACATCGCCGCGAACAATACGCTGCGCTAATCCTTCGACTACAGCGGTTTTACCAACACCTGGTTCACCAATTAACACTGGATTATTCTTCGTCTTACG
>DPVV01000466.1:0-403 GCA_003526525.1 Lachnoclostridium phytofermentans
TTTCAAGAGAAGCAAAGAAGACAAGTAGCGGTGGAATCAGCCAAATAACTAAAATGAATGGTGAGTATCAGGATATTAATAAGACGATGTATGATGGAATAAAGGTCAGTGGTCGTGAAGTCGTTGAAGCAGTTAAAAAATATGAGAATGAGATAAAAGGAGGAGTATTTTCTATCGTTGTTTATACTGGAATGCGTAATCTCACAAGCCCAGGGATTATATTCCAATCCAACCAGTACGATATCGCAAAAATTAAAGAGAAAAAGAGTGAGTATTATGTTAATCCGGATGGAAACTTCCTAGGTGAAACGTTTTTAGATCAAAATGGAGTTGTGACAATGATGACGTTTGTTCAGCAGTAAGAAGTGCGAAGAGAATTTCTAGGCGCCAAAAGACGCCGCCT
>DPVV01000466.1:582-4970 GCA_003526525.1 Lachnoclostridium phytofermentans
AAAGACGCCGCCTAAGAAATTTTAAACATCACACTAGTTACATGCATTGTTTGTACCGCCTTAGGCAGTATGATTGGTGAAAGAAATCTCCGTTTCATGAAATTTTAAATTCTCTATCGCACGGCTTACTAAGTAGGCATGTTTTCAAGTGCAAGAGAGGTTATAAGACATAAGACTTGTAAAGCTTTATGAGTTTAATAGAGGTGAATTGGATTTTTAGATAACTATATGGAAACTACAAACTTGGTTACATAAAAGAAAGAGGAAAATATGGAGGAGATTACATCATTTTTATCACATGTGTTTGGTGCATTGCTATTTTGTATTGCGTTGACACTTCTATTTTACATTCAGAGAGTAGAGGACACCGCCTGTTCTAATCTGTCAACTAATCCTGTAGAATCTACAATTAAGAATCCATAGAGGTAAGGTATGGAAGCACTTGGAAGGATAACTGCGGTTCTTTTGGCAGCAATATTATTAATTTTATTTCCTCTGCGATATGATGCTACACTACAAAGGCAGATAAGAGAGGAAGTAATCCTACAGGAATTAATAAACTTTGTTGAACATAGAAAAGTGGAAAAGAAGATTACAAAATTACAATATCAAGACTTCATGGATCGGATGCATGGAATATTGGATGGATTTACCGTTGAACTAATTTGCTATCGAGAATTTGTCTATGATCAAGGGGAAACAAGGGAGCAACTACTATATACAGATATGGTAAATAGGGTAATGGAAGAATCCGTTTTCTTTTTTGAAAAGGGTGATTATATTACAATTCGAATTTTGCATGACGCAGATGGGGTAATAGAACAGTTAGAATCACTATTTATACCAACTGGTATAAAAGAACAGGAATATGTATATGGGGGAATGATACCGTAGTATGCATGTATATGAGAAAGTTACAGATTTATTAGTTGCGTTCATTATTTTCTTCCTAATTCCTATGCTTTATCTTAGCAAACGAACTGAATTATTATGTCAGGAGGAGTTATCAGGATATACAGAAAATTTTATAGAAGACGTGACTACTCATGGATATTTAACTAAGGAGATATACGAAGATTTTCTTGATCGAATACACAGAATCTATCCAGTGCTTCAAATAGAGATGATGAGTGAATCTTATGTATATGAACCGATTTATCAAAAGAAAAATAACACCATGGAGTTTACCAATAAGAATCAAACATATTGGACGGTTACAACAAATGAAGATATTATTCATAATTTATATTCTACGAAAGCTAGGCATTGGTTTTCCTATGGAGGTTATTTTAAGGTGAATTTATGGAGAGTTATGGACGGGAGTAAAGAGTTAATTACTACATGCGGGGCGAGGATTCGTGAATCGAAGGAATATTGACATTTCAAGAGGATATTTTCATGAAGGGATTGTAGGTTAAGGGGATGAAATTATATCATTATGCTATTATATTTGTCATAATAGGAATTGCATTTATAACAATACAGGACATAAACTATCAAGAGATGATAATGATACGAGTGGAAAATGCTAAGTTAAATGCATATTTTAACCAAGCTGTAGATGCTGGTACAAGCAGACTTGAAAAAAAAGGAGGGAGCTGTGTAGCGCTAAGTAAGGAGCTTGCCACAGCTTCTTTTTTTCAAAGCATGTATGCATCTTTAGGAATTCTAGAGGATGAAGAACAAAAAGAACGATTTATGTTAAGTATCCCTATCATAACAATCATTGATTATGACGGAGTGTATGTAAATTATTGTGTAAAAGAAACGATGGCTAATGGAAAGACCATGTTAAAAAGGGCTTGGACTGAAAAAATTCCATACAGATATTCAGATGAGTTGTTTGAGGTCTATTTTACACTATCCGATGTTATTACATTGAACGTATGGACAGGTACAAGTGGGAAACAAAACTTATCAGAGCTTATTGATGAAGAGGATAAGGAATATGGCTATATCGAATCTATGAATCAGCAAAATGGAGATGGTTACTGGATACACTATCAAGACCTTCAAAGACTATCTAAATTCTCTGGCTATTATGATAAAAATCCATCTTACTTTATATGGAATGAAACTAAATTTTTAGCAGTACAAAGGGCTACGGTAACGGAAACAATTGAAGATATTATGAAATATTATGTTGATAATCATGTCGAGATTGCAAAAGAGTTTGGAATTTCATATGAGTTTCATTTACCACTAATAGATAACTCAAATTGGGATAGGGCGATTGGGGAATGTAGTATCTTTGTCTTATTTCAAGGATATCCTTATCAAAGCACACCAAAACGTTTCTATAACAGGCATTCTTTCCATGCAGCTGAGAAAAGAAATAATATAACATATTTTCTAGAAAGAAAGTCATGGTATCTGCTTTATCACAAAGAAGAGTGTCCGGATTGGATAAGTAGAAAAGAGAATGCATTGAGAAATGGTGAGATCCTTGAGGATATTCTCTGTGAATCCTTAGAGGAATGCTCCGAGTACGGTGCATTTCCATGCCTAAAGTGTAATAGTGGTTATGAAGGATATCATCCAGAAAGGTGAAATGAATCTGTCCTTAAATGAATTTGAAATAACTTTTAAACAGAATAACTAGTAATTAATTGACTGAGGTTACAAATTATGTAATAATAAAAGGGAATAATTGTAATAACACTAAATGGGATACAACAAATTATAATGGATCGTATCAGGAGATATGAAAAGGGGAGAGTAAAATATGAAGATTGTGAAAAAAGATTATCGAATTGTATTATTATGTATAATATTACTACTATCGCTAGTTTTTGAAAAAACATTAGTGGTACAAGCAAGTACAAATTACATAACAAGAGGATACTTTATTAAGTTGGTATGCCAAGAGTTAGGAATCAAAGCGAAAGGAACAACAAATAAGGCTTATATTGATTCAGCAATAGAAAACGGTATTATCACAAAGAAAACATTTACCAACTATGATTTAAATGTTTCTAAGGTGGATGCTGCTATAATTCTTGTATACGCTCATGAGTACTTATACGGAAATACATTGAGTGAAGAATTAATTAAGACCATCATAGAGAAAAGAATTACAGACATAGAGAAACTTTCCGAAAATTGTAGGTTTCCTTTTGCAAAAGCTTACGCATACGGTTATATGAAAGGTTCATCCGATGGAAATTATACAACCAGTAGAACATTCAAACCAACTGAGAAGATTTCAAAATCAACAGCAGTAGGCTTAATAAAGATGCTGAAAGATGAAAGAAAAAGAGGAAAGATTACGGAGGATGGGCAATTGATCCGTACGACAAACTTACCGAAGTTTGCTAAATTTTATTCGTACATATTAGCGAGCTACCCTAATGCGTTCTATGATTGGGAGTTTCAGTTCATGAAATACTATCAAACAAAATATAAAGACGGAAAATCGTATTTAGAATATTTTTATCAAACAGGGGAGATTAAGGATGGTATTGACT
The DNA here is from genome assembly GCA_003526525.1 of Lachnoclostridium phytofermentans. GTDB lineage: Bacteria > Bacillota > Clostridia > Lachnospirales > Lachnospiraceae > Lachnoclostridium. The sequence continues at coordinate 4,050 of DPVV01000466.1, forward strand.
ATGCTTTCCCAGCAACAGTAGAAAAGTATCATAATAAAAGTTTTAGGTTCATTCTACCAGACGGAACAAAAGAAAATCTAACAGGGATGATAGAATATAACTGGCTAACATGGGAGAAGAACTTAAAAGAATATTTATGGAATGTATTTAACGTAGACTATCATACTTTAGAAAAAAACAAAGAGTGGTATGATGCTGTAACAAAAACTAACTCTTATTATGAAAGTAATAAAGTTTATTTGGATAACTATATCAAAGAATACATATCATTGGCAAAGGAAAATAAGACAATAATTGAATGTGACAAGATAGCTTTTGATAAATCAGGAATATATGAAAACCTTTATGGAACAAATATACGAGTTTATGTACATTACAGAATAAAATCATCCTTAAGCAATGAACAGGTATTATTATCACCGCTTGCGTTTACCTTTACAAGATATCCAGATTACAGGAATGTTAAATTAAATGAATGGCGTAATGGATATTTCGATATAGTTTTACTTCCAAATGGTTTGATAAGCCAAGCACTATTTATTGACTATTATCATGATATAAATGTATTGGAGTGGTAGCGTTGAGAAGAGAGAAAATAATTGCAAGATCAATAATATTTATTTTGTTGATATGTTTATTCAAACAAGTAAATGTATGTGCGGAGGATATATTGCATAAATCATATGCAGAGTATCGAGACGATTACATGATACAAGAAATTTTAAATGATGGTATTGATGAAAATCAGAATGGAAGAAAAAGTATATACACTATAAAAATGGATGAAGCAAGTTCTAAAGGACTTATGACAATGTATGGAGAACATAGAAAAAGTCAATCCTCTATTCGATATCAAACAGAAGGTTATAACTTTACAGTTAATACAACTGATGGAAATGTAACTCAATATTCTACCGCAAA
>DPVV01000466.1:5102-7388 GCA_003526525.1 Lachnoclostridium phytofermentans
CTCAATATTCTACCGCAAAAGAAGAAAGAGTTTTTGTTAAACCTCAAACTGTAAGGGATAATCAGGTAGGTGATTTAATTATAACAACCTACGAACTACCATTCTGGCAGATTTCTAAAGCAGCCATTCGAATGCATGTTGCAGAGGAAATGAAAAAAGGTAAGACACTAGCACAAGCGGAAAAGATAGTAACAGATAAATTAACTTCTGATGGAATTACTATTTATTTTAGTCATGTTTTCGCTGTATACGACGACGACACTATGATAAAAGGACCTTATGCTAATTTACAAGAAATAAAAAACGCTGTTGATTGGTCTCAACAAACGAGGGAAAGATATCTCCCTGCATACTATGACATTCCTTTAAAAATTACACAAAGGATGATGCCATTTGGAACATATTCGATTCAAATTGTGGATATGACAGATAATCAGACTAAGATATTTACTTATAACGATACGACATCTGGAAAGTATTCCATAGATTATAAGTTACCAAGTAGCACTCAAAATCAACCGGTCCGTGATGAGGAAACACTTATCTATGATACGCCTTCTCTAATAGCAGATAGTTCTGGTCAGCAGTATAAGTTTTTAGGGAAGGCCTTTTATAGTTATGAGGAAACACCAGGTAAGTCAGAGGCAGCAAAAGTTATAGAGAATCAGATATCGCAGAAAAACTCTGGTACTGGTAAGGCTGTGTTAATACTTGGATATGTAAAAGCAGGAGAAGAGAGTAGTGTAAAGGTAAAATATTATCATGAAAGTGATAGTGGGATAAAAACACTAATGGGGACAGAGAGTGCAGGAACAATTAAGCCGAATACATCATTTTCTTTCACAAAATATGCTAAATCTAGTTACACTTATCAAGGCAATAGCTATAAATATAAAGATAAATGGAGTTATACTTATTATAAGGATAATGGGACGATGACTACATTAAATGGTAAGAGTGGTGAAACAAAACTTACCATACCAAGCCTTATGAAAGGGAGTGAAGTTGTGATTTCTCTCTACTATGAAGGTAAAGATCTTATCACACCGATACCGCCCCAATCCATAAATACCACCATTGATTATTTTGATGCATCTTCAACAAATGGGCAAATTAGATCGGATTACTATGGAACGGAGAAGTTCTCCGTAGAACAAGGAATACCAACTACTGAAAATTTATATGCATCGGTGAGAGCACCGGAGTATTTAATCAAAGCTTCCTTTCAAAGGAACTCTACTTCCAAGGAATTTCAAGTGGAAGCAAGAAAGAAATACATACTAAAATGGTATACCGAAGAAGAGAAACCAATCAAAGGGGATCCAGATGGTAAAACAGAAATTGTGAAAACAAATCATACGGAAACGAAAGATGTAAAGCAGACGGTGACCATCAATAGGCAAGTAAAGTATACTGAATTATTAAGCTTTGATTATTTTAAAATAAATCAAGCAAATCTTATAAATACCGCCCTACCACGAGGCGATATTACACTTTTACCATTTAGTTATTCGATTCCTTCCATATCTTATCAATCCTTTGGAGATATCGACCAACATATTATTGTACCCCCAAAGGTAAAGTCAGGGGTAGATTTACCAGCAGAAACAATTGATTTAGGTGGAATTAAACCATCGATTCCAATGAATGACTTTACAACCGAAGTCAATGCTTTGATTCCTGAGGTTCAGGTTAGAAATGATGTTTTTCAATTTGATAATCGAACAGTCATGAATGATCAGTATAAACTAAAGGAAACAGAAGAAGCAGTGTATTCTGCGATTCGAAGACCAGAATTAACCTTATATAATACTCTATATCAGTCTAATCTAACAATTCCAGCCACATTGGCAAACTCTATCTACTCCTCTAGCGGGACCATTCGATATGAAAAGGTTGCATCTTTTCAATCTACAAAACCTTCTGAGGAGGCTTATCCAATTTCCAATATTAACAGTATAACAGTTCATACTCCTGTGTATTGCCAAGGAACGCTGATACAAGATAATGCCTCTTATGTTCAGCTTTCATCTCCAAATAAAAACTGTATTCCTCTTGTATTAGATGAGGAGGGAGATAGTTCTGATTTTACTGTCTCCATAAGTAATTATGGGTCTCATAATCCGTACCCAGGTTATTATATAAGAGATTATGTCAGTAATACGTTAGGAAATGCCTACTACATAGCCCGAAATCAAGAGGGAATTCTCCGGAATGAAGTTCGTTTTCCTTTTGATGTACTAATTGATGTCGGTAATGACCGCGCTATGTCAAATGATATCTTAG
>DPVV01000466.1:7544-8889 GCA_003526525.1 Lachnoclostridium phytofermentans
AAAAATACTTGGTATGCAGTTGGATTGTATTCTTCACAACGATTTTATTTGCCAATGTATGTTGATTGTGGAATCTATACTGTTGAATTTCGAACAATCGCAGTAAATGGAGAAGGAATGCTATCTAGTGTGCAATCAAATGCAAATTTATCGAGAAGTAATTATGTTGCTACCGATACAAAGCAAGTTGAGGTATCAGGAAAAATCTATGGATTAACATTATATGATATACAAGAGAATAGTCTATGGAAAGATATATTTCGTTCCGAAAACTCTCTGCGTTTAAAGATACTAGATACCTTTGTGACAAAGGTTATCGATGGAGTAAAGAAATCCATGCAAAGAGTTGATGGAACAAAGATAGGTGAGAAATATCATAAAGATAAACTATATTATTACACAATTGGTACTAGAAATCAATTTAGTATACCAACTGGTAGAGACAAACAGTTTACCTTACCCCTAGTAGATGGCTCCCATCCTAAGTATCTTAATAAAGGTACGTTAAAGGCAGGTTATACCTGGAGATTCACCCTTGATACAGTGGGAAATATCACTGTTATGGATGAATCAAAAATCATAATAACACCAACATTTTATTATGTTGACAAAAAGGGATTAAACCGTGAAGAAGTGGAGTTATATTATTCTGATACAATTAGCGGTAATAGAAACCATTATATTAAAGCAGGCAGTAAGATAGACTTAGAAAATACCAAACAAGCACAAACTGGTGACGTATATCTTGGCATACCAGATGTGGAGTTAAAAGATACTGCTTCCATTCGAAATATCTCATATAAGGCATGGACTGCACAGAAAAAAGAGATGTATAGCTATGGAAGGATAACTTCAGAATTAGCATTTAAAACATTTTCGAATCAAAACTATGCATTAAGGATTCATCAGGGATCACTATCTAATTCCCTGCTAGGACTTGGATATTCAAAAGAAAACTTAACAAAATACAAACAGTCTTATTATTTCAATTATTCTTTACCTTCTGATGTAAAGGCAGTAAAAAAGGGTACTGATGTACAAGCTTATGCTAAGAAATATGGGATCTCAAAAGTAGATAACTTGTGGTTATCGGAAGGGTTTATTATCATTCATTTTGATATCAAGGTTTATGATGAGAAGAATAAACTTTATTTAACCTATGATAATGCAGAAAATGAAAAGAATCTTGGGCATTGCAATATGTTTCAGATGGAAGGAATAAATAATACAAAAAAAGATTATTTTGGTAGGCAGTTTAAGTTTGAGGCAGGGGATATTATTTTGATTGATACGGATAAAACAAGTCTTGATGATGCTCTTGTTGGCGGTCAGATCGGAAGAGCGT
>DPVV01000215.1:0-3646 GCA_003526525.1 Lachnoclostridium phytofermentans
TCCCTCTTGAGGAAGAAAATGCAGGTGGTAAGCAGCAATTCCTTATGGGATTAAAAGAAAGTAAATTAAAAAATAGCGCTCTGCTAGAATCTTTCTATCAATTAATCATTGATAATTATGATTATACAGGGAATTATCTTATCCTTATTTTCCATGACTCTTATGATGTTATGACGAAAACTTCCGATAATGCTAAATTGGATGAATCAGAGGAAGTATATGATTATCTGATCTGTGCTGTCTGCCCTGTTTCACTTACAAAAGCAGGCCTTGGATATTTAGAGATAGAAAATCGAATCGGACCTCGTAATAGAGATTGGATTGTGAATGCACCTGATACAGGATTTGTATTTCCTGCATTCTCTGACCGAAGTTCTGATATACATTCCGTCTTATACTTTACAAAAGACACAAAAGAACCACATAGAGAGTTTATGGAATCGGTTCTAGGCTGTCCAGTGAAACAAACTGCTACCGAGCAGAAAAATACATTCCAATCAATTATCTGTAATGCGATAAATGATGAACAAAAAAGCGAAGCAGTATTCATGGAAATACAGGAAACACTGAATCAAATGGTAGATGAGCAATCTGAATATAAGGATACTAAGCAAGAACAAGAGCCATTACTTCTTACTAATGATTCTATTCAGGACATCCTTTCTACAAGTGGTCTACCAGAAGAGATTACAGCAAAAATCGGAACTTCCTATGCTGAAAATTTTGCTGATATGCCACCAGTAGTTGATCATTTGATTGACAACAAAGTACTTGCTGCTAGTGCACAAAAAAGAAAAGAGCAAGATCTTACCGAGCAAGTAATAAAATTACAGAAAAGATTAGATGAAGTAGCGATATCCCGTGAAAATGATAACATAACCGAACAAGTGGATTCTGATAACATAGATACCGAATCTTTTGATGATACCGCAAACAGTAACTTCGATGTTATCCTTAAAGTTAAACCACAAAAAATGCAACAAATCACTTCGCAAATCATAGATGGTAAAAAGTGCATTGTAATTCCGATGGAGGATAACGAACAAGCTAACGTAAATGGAGTAACTGATTTATTATAAGAAATTAATACTTAGCTGTTATGTTAAATGTCGTGCACAAAGGACTTTGTTAAATATAACTATGTCATGTTAATTTGTGTTGTACAATGACCTTGTTAAAGGAAGCCATGTCAAATTTTGCGGGTCAGTAAAATACTTATAAATAAAGGAGTAATATATACATGACAGGACTTCGACTTCCCAGTATCAGCCTTTCCCAGATTGACATAAATAACTGTTGGTTTAACCCAGGTTGTGCTTTGAGTGTTTACAAGCCTTATGCTAGTGATAAGATACTATCGCTCCTCAACCGTTATTTGGGACCGGTAAAGCTCCATAGCATCTGTTGCCATCACGACCCTGAACTCTCCAAGGGCGCTACCATCATCAACAACTGCGCTGGGTGTGATAGACGGTTTCGTTCTCTTTATGAAGGTATCCAGACCATCTCCCTATGGGAAGTACTAGACCAGTTGCCTGAGCTTCCACTTCCCCACTACGAAGAGCTGACTCTTTCAGTCCATGATTCCTGCTCGTTTCGCTCAAAGCCGCAGGTCCATGCCGCAGTGCGTAGTCTGCTCAACAAAATGGGTATTGAGATTATAGAATCCCAATTTAACGGAACCAATTCCATCTGCTGCGGTGACAACTTATATAACCGTGTCCCTTTAGAAGAGGTCCATAAATTCCAGAAAAAGCGTGCTGCCCAGATGCCTTGTCAGGATGTCGCTGTTTACTGTGTTTCCTGCATCAAGTCTATGACCATCGGTGGCAAAACCGCACGCTACATGGTAGATTTACTACTGGGCGAAGATACTGACCCTCAGGAGATTAATCTGGTGAAATACCATGATACAGTACAAACATATATTGATTCTCACTGACGCCTTTGAAGTCCCAATCTATATTGATTCACTTCGAAAGACCTTGTTGTCCTAATTATATTAAAAATTACCGAAGTCCCGGGATATTCTTGGACTTCGGCATTTTTATTATTTTCAGCACTGAATCATTATTTTTATAACCAAGTAACCTTAGCATCATTACGCGGTACTGTTCTTAGATAGTTAACCTTTGGATAACCTATCGCTAGGCAAGAAATGATTTGTTCGTCTGCTTTTAGTCCTAAAAACTCTCTTATCTTTTGATTATCTTCTGCAGCTCGAACCGTAAATCCACTATAGAAAGTACCAAGCCCTAGCGCATTCGTCATTAATTCCATATTCGTGGAAGCTAATCCTCCGTTAATCGGTGTTGGCGATACTACTAGTATTAAAGCTGGAGCATTAAAATAGATTGTATCCTCAATATTTGGGTCTTTTTGATACACCTCATACATATCAACCCACATCTTTGCGTATTTTTTAATTGACATAGTTTCCGGGGTCAGATTTTCTAAAATATATTGACCCATATGATATAATCTTTCCATTACTAATAATCGAAGCTTATCAATATCTTTTCTGACTACAATATAAGAAACATCTTGAAGATTTCTAGCAGTTTCAGTAAAACGGCCTGCTTCTATTATCTTCTCTAGTTTCTCTATCTCCACCTCTTGATCTTTAAATTGCCTAATTGACCTTCTGTATTTAATAAAATTCAAAAGATTTTCCGGATCTATATGAAAGGTTTCTTCCTTATAATGGACAACTTCCTTCATTTTATTTTCTTCTGTTGTAACGGCGAACTTAGGGCATATAGCAATACAATGTCCGCATTCGATGCATATTTTATTTACTATAAATGCTTTGTTGTCTTTTAATGTTATACATCTGGCAGGACAATCGTTTATACATAGACCACATGCAATACATTTTTCTTTATCTACTATCATCATAGTTCTTCTCCTAATTGTTCCCTTTAATATAAATTCTTTTCTTCCTATGATTGCATACATTTTCATTTAATGCAACTAATAACATCATTCTCACATCAGCTTATTAATTCCAAACCATATGATGGCCTCCAATCCATCCTTCTTTCCCGTCTTGGGTCCGTACCTTTATTGCTTGAGCTCCATCATCCTTGTCAAGAACAGTAAGTAATTCACCAAATTCCGGTTCATAAAAAGCACCTGGCAAATCTAAGGTTATATTGATAGGTGGACCCCAAGGAACATACTCTAGCTGTCGAAATAAGATATCATCATAGAATGCATGATATATCTTCCCAATCATATGATTGCTTGAAATAAAATTACCTGTCTTATAATCCAAATACCATAACAAAAAATCTTCATAACTTTCATCTTCAAAATATGTATTCCGAAAACTACCATTCCAGATGAATATCTTTCCATCTCCTGATACACCTACGATTTCTTCATATCCGGTGCCAACTGCTTCTTCCAGACATTTTCCATTCAATCTAAATAGTAATGAACTTCCATAACAATCTTCAAATTGAGTTGTATAGAATTCTACATAGTTATCCTCCAAATCAACATCACAAATTCCCACTTCAAAGTATTCATCCCAACATTCTGGATTGGGCTTAACAATTACTTTTTTATCTCCTAATGTAATTTCAAAAACTGTTTCTTTGGGTTCTAATATAGAAGTTTCTTCATCTCGTGTACCAAAAAT
>DPVV01000215.1:3830-4356 GCA_003526525.1 Lachnoclostridium phytofermentans
CATCTCGTGTACCAAAAATACATCTTATCTTTAACACCTCTAACTTTTTATCTTTATTAAAATCATATATTATTTCTTTTTCTAATACAGCTGGCCATGACATATCATAATGATTATTATAGTCTTCTAAGCTAAAGCATTGATATAATTTACGATTTAATAAGGCATTATTGATATCATCAATACTTTTTTTAACTTCATCGCTTACATTATTAAGAGGAATCTCTCCATTACTCTTAGAATCTTCCATTACATATTTAGGAAACGCTTCTCCTTGACATTCTATGTTCTGTAGTCGTTCATCACCATCAGAATTGGACGCTGTTTTATCATCAGAATAATATCCTTTCTCTAGCTTTGAAATCTCCATCGGTAGCATTTCATACACAAACTCTAATTTTCTTAATAAAACTTCTTTTTGCTTACAAATAAAATCTGTAAAAACATCAAGCTTTATATTAGGTTCTAAAACAGCAGCATCTTGTTGTTCTTCTAGTGGCATCTTTTGTTGTACTTCTTGTTGTAC
>DPVV01000215.1:4495-5264 GCA_003526525.1 Lachnoclostridium phytofermentans
TCTTGTTGTACTTCTTGTTGTTTTTCATTCTTTCTACAGCCTGATATTATAAACACAAGAAAAATAAGAACTATAAAACTTTTTTTCATACATGCCCCCCAATTTAATTACCTAGTCTCACGAATTTTATTAATATAAGCATCGCTTTAAGGTTAAATTAAATACACCATAATTCAGGTATAATTTGTAGAAAGGGATATGGCGCTTTAGCCTCTCGTACATAACCATATTCCTTAATCCCTTCAATTATCACACCTTGCAATATGTAAATTAATTCCATTATATATAGATTTAATAATAATTCCAAGAGACTTTTAATTAAAGTTAAACTTTTTGTAGAACAAATTAAAGTTACTTATATTTTTCATTTCGTCCAAATATATAATAACTAAATTATTATATATGTCCTATTACCTTTATTAAATTCCTAATAATAATAAATATGCCGAAGCTCTAGGATATTTTAGGGCTTCGGCATATTTATTACTTTCTGAACTGAATCTTTACTTCTATAACCAAGTAACATTAGAATCTAACATTTTACAAACTTGTTCTGTCTTGTACATAAGCAGTTTTGATAACCTTTAGTTATTTTTCAAAATTAATATCTATATCACCCAAACTGGCAATCAGATCAATCGTACGATTGCCTGCATTTGTTTTCTCATAGCTTCCACCTAATTTTTTATTATCTATAGTAATAGCTCCTAAAGTAGTTACAATATCATAAGAATAATCTGTTTCTTTTCCTTTTAATTGTAACCGCATG